>NZ_JADQBD010000170.1:0-827 GCF_017808115.1 Chryseobacterium sp. RR2-3-20
ACCTTCCAAATCTTCTATTAGCTACCAGAATGGAAAACGAGATGCAGATTTGTTTAAAGACGTGTATTTCAAACTATTAGAACAATTAGGACAGCACACGAAAGAAAGACGGATAAAACTCAAAATAAAAGTTCCTGTCTATTTATTAGATTCTACCCTTATTTCTCTATGCCTGTCTTTGTTCGATTGGGCAACATATCGAACTAAAAAAGGAGCCGTGAAAATGCATACCTTACTTGAATATGACGGGAAACTTCCTGTTTATGTGAATATTACCAAAGGAAGTGTTGCTGATAACAAGGGAGCGGAAAACATTCCTTTGGAAAAGGGAGCAGTCATTGTTGCAGACCGATTCTATAACGATTTTCCAATGCTCTCTATTTGGGACAGCATAGGTGTTTTCTTCGTAATAAGACATAAAGAAAATCTGAAATTTGAAACTTTACAGGAACGATAACTTCCACCAAAAGGAGCTCAAAGCATCCTAAAAGACGAAGACATAATCCTTTCAAACCCTATTTCAAAAGAAAAATACCCTAAAAAATTAAGAAGAGTGGCGGTTTGGGACGATGAAAACAAGCAAACTATCGAAATTATCACCAATAATTTCACTTGGGTAGCTTCCACCATTGCAAAACTGTACAAACAAAGGTGGCAGATTGAGTTTTTTTTCAGAGATATCAAGCAGTTGCTTCACATCAAAACATTTATCGGAACATCTGAAAATACAGTGAAAATCCAAATCTGGACGGCACTTATCACTATTCTCATTCTGAAATACCTGAAATCCATCGCTAAATATAATTGGCAATTATCAAATCTGGTAG
>NZ_JADQBD010000171.1:0-824 GCF_017808115.1 Chryseobacterium sp. RR2-3-20
CGCCTAACGGAAAAAGTATTTGCGAAGGGCGGGCTAAATTGGACGAACGGTTCAATTTCGAACAACCGAAGCGAATGCTTTTTCGTGGAACTAAACTACAAAAAAATTGTGGAACGAAAAAGCAGGCGCGACTAAATGCAACTGATGGTTCTATTAAATATTCAATCCCGCCTTTTGCAAATACTATGTTACCTGCAGTTTTTAATATTCTATTGATTTGTTTATTATATCCAAAGTCAGATTCACATCTTCTAAATTACTTCTCATTTCATCATATATTTTATTTTTGAAGTTTTCCGGGCTGTTTTTACTTAAATACCTATTAAAATAACCTATGAAATTTTCCAATTTTTGCATATCGAAATTCAATTTTTTTAATGCATCAATTGAAATTGTATTTACATTTTGCTGATATCCTTTACTTCCTAATTTAGGTTTCCGAACTTCAAAATTATTAATATTTCCTAAAGCATCTCCTGCAAAAAAAGTTCCGTGCGCAATAAAATTCCTAGTTTCAATTGCTTTTGTGAAGTTTTTTATGAAATTGTCAATTAACTTTTTTATATCAGGATTTTCAAATATGTCTGTCGTAATTAATATGCTCCTAAATTTAGATAATAATGGATTTGCTGTAATTCCTTCTAATAATATATCAATCCTTTTGTCCTCGTCACCAAACATATTATTATTTGTGCATATTTTTCTTATAATATAACACATTTGAAAATTAATGTTTTCAAAGTGAATGATAAATTTACCATATTCTAAATAAAATTTATTTAATTCACTCATTGTGCGGTTTTTTGGATAAAATTGCAGGTAAC
>NZ_JADQBD010000172.1:0-814 GCF_017808115.1 Chryseobacterium sp. RR2-3-20
TTAGAAATGATAAATATAAAACGTAAAAAAAAATATATAAACAATAGAACCGATATTGAAAACCTCAGTAATATATAAGGTTATTCACGCTATACGGCACGGAATATTGTGGCCAAAATACGAGGCTTTCAAAAAGTTTCACTTTTGGGCTATATGGGGGTCTATATTATGGGCTATTGTATGGTTACTATTTAAAATTCTTTTCATATTATAAGGGTGTCCAGGGGTATTTTCAGATTAAATGGAACCCCCTGTATATTTTTGCGTTTTTGGAGTTTCTGATAATAAGTGACTGTTTTAGTAAAGTTTATAATATTTAAAACTTAAGGTTTTTCAAATAATTTGAATTTGATCAAATTGTAATTTAATTTTTATGTTTTAAATACTTAAGAAGTATTTAAGTTATGTAAGCGTAGTTTACAGTGAAGTGTAACAATAAATCATATTTCATATCCCAATCATAATAAACTTGCCATCTTATACAGGGTGTCCAAAAATTAAAACTAATAAAATAATAAATTTAAGTGGCTATAACTTGATTAATTTAAATACGTTATATTTTTTAACTTGCCAGAAAACGTAATTTATAATTACCTATCGAATGGTATTAGGGCGTTTATAGCTGCCTTCGCGTTTTTACAGCATACGCTAAATAATTGTTCTTTGCGCCATTTGGTGTTTTTTAATTAAAAGTTCCAATGTATCTAGCTGCTTATGGTATTTAAAAATGTCAGATAATTCATTTAATCTGTCAGTTTAGTCTGCAAAGTTTGTTTTTGCTAGAGTGGTATTATTTTTTGTAAATGTGGATGTT
>NZ_JADQBD010000173.1:0-811 GCF_017808115.1 Chryseobacterium sp. RR2-3-20
TTCTTTTTAGGTGTTTCCATAATCAAATCTAATTCTTTTTTTGAAAACACTCCTTAACTTTTATACTATATAGTGTCTACTTTTTGCTGACGATTTACAGCGGAACATTACAAAATCTACGTATTAACGGTAGCTTATCTTTTACTCGTGTTGGTGGAACATTATATTACAATTATAAGGATATCGAAAAAATGTTGGAGAATAAGGAGTAATTAAGTTACTACTTGCAATCTAAATTTATTATAATGAATTACATAAAACATCTTACTGGCTTTTACGAAAATTTACTTCTCGATAATACACTTAATCCGACTCATATAAGTCTTTACATTGCTCTTTTCCAATTCTGGAATTTCAACCGTTTCAGAAATCCGACTATTATTTCTCGAGATGAAGTTATGCGGATCAGTAAAATTAATTCAAAAGCAACTTATCATAAATGTCTGAAGAATCTACATACTTTGGGTTATATTGATTACCAACCTTCATACAATCCATTTAAAGGGAGTCAAGTTATTATGTTTGATTTTGCAGGAACTTTAAAACCTG
Source organism: Chryseobacterium sp. RR2-3-20 (assembly GCF_017808115.1). Taxonomy (NCBI): domain Bacteria; kingdom Pseudomonadati; phylum Bacteroidota; class Flavobacteriia; order Flavobacteriales; family Weeksellaceae; genus Chryseobacterium; species Chryseobacterium sp. RR2-3-20. Next base: position 550 of record NZ_JADQBD010000173.1, read on the forward strand.
TTTCTTTAAGTAAAAAAGATAAAGGCAGTTTATAGTGTAAAAGTATTTTTAGGACTGTTGATAGCATCTTGAGAATTAAGTCTAAAATGCTACCGTGATGAATAGTGAAGATTGAATAAATAATACTCCCATCTAAAATTATAGACAGGAGTATTTACTTTTTATTAACTCGTAGTGCACTATCAAACGAGATTTATTTTTAGGTTGTTTATATTTCTGTCAAAAATAAATCTATTCAAAAACTGAATAGTTGTAAGGGTTG
>NZ_JADQBD010000174.1:0-793 GCF_017808115.1 Chryseobacterium sp. RR2-3-20
TCTCAATCCTTTTTCTTTGCTTTTTGTACAAATAAAACTGTGGTTTATACTCCTTTTGATTGATTCTTTTCGGAGTCTCCAGTTCTATGTTGGCATAATTAAACAAATCTATTTGAATTTCAGACGACAAATAGCCTTTGTCTCCAAGCAATGTACAATTCGATAATTGTTCTCTGATGTCTTTTAAATAATGGATGTCGTGTACAGAAGCGGGACTCAAATCTATACTTTGGAAAACACCATTTACAGAACAAACCGCATGGAGTTTGTATCCATAAAAAGACATCTGCTGAGAAGCACAAAAACCTCTGTTTGGATAACAATATTCGGCATCTTTACAGATTTTCGAAGTACCACTTCTGGAAAGTTTACAAACTTCTACAGGCATACTGTCAATAATGAAAAACTTCTCAAACTCATTAAAACTTTCTGCTATTTTCATTCGTAAATCATTAATCTTATTTGATAATCTGCGTTTGCGACGATTATAAACGCTTCGCTCTATCTTACATTTTATTGCTTTTGGAAGCTGTCGGAAAAGATGATTTTCGCTGTCAATTCCCATGTATTCAGCAGTTAGTGCCAGACTTATTAATTCTAAATCTTTCATTTTGGGAACTCGTCTTTGATAAGACAGAAGGTTTTCATTTGATATTTTTCTCAAAACTTCCAAAATTCTTTCGTAATTTGCACTTAAGTTGTTCATTGTAAATGTATTATGGCTAATTCAATTTACTGATTTTCAATCAAATGAACAACTTTTTACTTTTTTATTTCATAATGCACAACGGGT
>NZ_JADQBD010000175.1:0-770 GCF_017808115.1 Chryseobacterium sp. RR2-3-20
CCGTTACCTGCAATTTTACCAAAAATCACGCAAAAAAAACTGAAAATTAAACAAAACTCATAAATTAGAAAATTAAGAATGATATTTAAATATTTAAGTTTCAGTATTTCAATTGTATTTCTTTCTTTTATTGTTGGGATGATTATAACTGCTTTAATAAGAAAGACAAATTTCTATAATACAACATTATCAAATCTTAATTTTATAAAAAGCGAAATGATAAATAAAATTATTGGTGTTGGAATAATAAAATGGATTGTGAAAAATACATTTTTTAAGTTTTTAAATCCTAATCTAAAATTTGACAGAAAAATGAATATTTCAGACGTAAAAAATATTCGAAATGAAATGACTAAATCTGAAATAGACCATTTATTTGCATTCATATTTGTCATACTTTTTGTCATTGCAACATTTTACAACAAAAAATATTTACTGGCATTTACAATCTTATTTGTCAACTTAATTATGAATTTATATCCTTCTTTATTACAACAACAGAATAAAAGGAGAATTGACAAACTGCTTTCTAAGTTTGAAAACAGAAAACAAACAAACTAAACTTGAATAAAAAAACTGCAGGTAACATTGTATTGGCAAAATGCGGGGGAAAGTGCAAAATTGAAAAGCAGAAAAAATAATCCGCTCATGCTTTTCAATTCTGCATTTTTTTGTAAGTTAGCAGTATTGAAAAAGCATTCGCTACGTTTGGTCTTCCTTGAACTTTCAGTTCTTCGAAATCCCGCACTTCGCCAATACTTTTTCCGTTA
>NZ_JADQBD010000176.1:0-765 GCF_017808115.1 Chryseobacterium sp. RR2-3-20
GGTCAAGAAAACAAAACGATTCCATATCACAACGGACTCTAAACACGGTTTTTACAAATCTCCGAACAGAATTAAAGAACTCGAAATCAATCACGCTGAACAGGTGTTTGTGGCTGACATCACTTACATTAAAACCGATCAAAAGCACACTTATTTAGCTTTAGTCACCGACCTATATTCTAAGAAAATTATGGGTTGGAGCTACTCCGACAGAATGCCCGCTGAACTTGTCATCAACGCACTGAAAATGGCGAAAAAAAACTGTATCCATCAACAAAAAGAGGTTATTCACCATTCTGACAGAGGTATCCAATATTGTTGCCCTGCTTTCTCACAATATGCCGAAAAAAACGGATTTCTATTAAGCACAACACAGCAATACGATCCTTATGAAAATGCAGTGGCTGAACGGATCAATGGAATACTTAAGTATGAATTTGGATTGAAAGAATCGATCAAGAATCAAGAAATTGTTTATAAAATGATTGAACAAGCAGTAAGAATATACAACGAAAAAAGACTGCATTGGTCAATTGATTTTAAAACACCAAACCTCGTTCACGAAAACTATGATCAAACTCAATATAGGTCTTACAAAAAGAAAACCGCTTGATGTTGTTGTCGAAAAAAATGCGCAATGATATGGGAAATAAAATGTGGGAAAATCCGAAAGGAAAAGCCCAGGAAATTTTTCCACATTTTATTCCCGGAAAAATCTAAAATTGAACTATATTTGAAATAATTTTTAACCCAAAAAAGGTCAAC
>NZ_JADQBD010000177.1:0-750 GCF_017808115.1 Chryseobacterium sp. RR2-3-20
TATTGGAGTGTTTTTAATTCAAGATAATCCATAATGTCTTTCTGGAAAAAACCACTATCCAAACGAACTAATCCTACTTTTTTATCCCCAAAATTTAAGAGTGTTTCTTCTAAAAATCCTACAAAATTATTTGCCGAAGAAGTATCACCGCTCCTGAGCCAAAAATTAGCAACCATCTTTACATCGTTCACAAATGCAATGATAGGATGATGGCTGTTTCTTCCTTTTTTCTTAGGATTGTAGCCTTTTTTTGCTCCCTCTTGCTCTCCGTATCGAGTAATTACAGATGAATCAATGTCTAACGTAAAATAATTGAGGTTCAAATTCTGAAAAAACCAACTGAAAAAATGATGCCCAACTTGCTGGTTGATGTGTTGTGTAAACTTGCCAAAATAGCGTTTATATGCGTCCTGAGCAGGGGTTTTCCGCCAGTCAAATATTTCCCCAAGAGCCTTATCTGCACGGGTAATTTCTGTGTGCAAAAAACGATTGGCGCCACACCAAATACTCGTAATAAAAGATTCAAGCAAAACTTCTTTTTTATAAGAATTATTGGAAAGTGACACAGGTAAAGATTCGCATTTTTCAATTTGCTCTCTAAAGCCGATTTTGTCCAACATTTGCTTTAAAAACACCATTCCGCCCCAAGGCGTAATCTCTTTATTGGTAAAGGATAGATCGAATTTCATCGCTTATTTTTTTCTACTGCTACGCAGTTGGATATTAGAATACTAAAATACTCTTTTTTTT
>NZ_JADQBD010000178.1:0-735 GCF_017808115.1 Chryseobacterium sp. RR2-3-20
AAAAAATTTGAAATGAATACAGAATTGCAAATACAAAATAAAAAACTTGAATTAATTCAATGGTTATCAACTATTGAAGATTTGAAATTTCTTGAAAAAATTTCAGATTTAATTTCTCGTGAAAAGAAAAAAGATTGGTGGGATGAAATTTCTGACGCTGAAAAACATTCAATTGAAAAAGGAATTGCTCAAGCAGATGCAGGAAAATTAAATCCACATTCTAAAGCAAGAGAAATATATGGAAAATGACTATGAAATAATTTGGACTGATTTAGCGCTTGAAGAACTTGAAGATACTGTTGAATATCTTGAGAGAAAATTTTCAATTAGAGAAAAAGATAAATTAGGAGATGAAATTGAAAGAATTTTATCAATAATAAATCATAATCCAAATATTTTTCCAGTTTCAAATAAAGGAAAAGTAAGAAAAGCTGTCATTTTGAAATTTAACTCAATGTATTATAGGATAATTGAAAATCAAATTCAGATTCTATCATTCTTTTCAAATAGGCAAAGTCCTAATAAAAGAAAAATATAAAAAACATCGCCTAACATTGTATTGGCAAAATGCGGGGTGAAGTGCAAAATTGAAAAGCAGAAATATTATTCCGCTCATGCTTTTCAATTCTGCAATTTTTTGTAAGTTAGCAGTATTGAAAAAGCATTCGCTACGTTTGGTGTTTCTTGAACTTTTAGTTCTTCGAAATCCTGCACTTCGCCAATACTTTTTCCGTT
>NZ_JADQBD010000179.1:0-732 GCF_017808115.1 Chryseobacterium sp. RR2-3-20
GTGTAATCTTCCCATATTTAGGCACACTCAAAAATAGAGTTTTTTGTTAATATTGTTTTGTTGTTGTTGTAAAAATTTCGTTGGAATGTGGGAAAATCTGCTGGATTGCTGAGGCTGATTTTTCCATATTTCAACAAAAAGCCCCTTGGTGATAAGTACTGCAAAGCACTATGCGGCCTTTCGTTGTTGTACATCCACATCCAGATTTCTGCATAATTTCTCATCTCTTTTATGCTTTCAAATAGATGAACATTTAAAAATTCTGTCCGAAAAGTTCTGTTAAACCTTTCAATGAGTGAGTTTTGGGTAGGTTTTCCCGGTTGAATAAAATGCAGTTCTATGTTCTGGCTTTTACACCAGTTTTTCAGTTTTTCCGCAATAAACTCCGGACCATTGTCCACTCTGATTTTCTCGGGTTTCCCTCGCCATTCTATGAGCCTTCCCAACTCAGCAATAACCCTTGCAGAAGGCAAACTTGTATCTATGCTGATGTTTAAAACCTCTCTGTTAAAGTCATCAATAATATTCAGACTTCTCACGCTTTTTCCGTTTTCAAGCGTATCGTTCATAAAGTCCATACTCCACGTGATATTGGGATAAATCGGACGTAAAAGTGGCTCTTTGATCCTTGCCGGAAGACGTTTCTTGCGTTTGTTTCTTAGATTAAGTTTCATCGAAGTATAAATTCTGTAAACACGTTTATGGTTCCACCTGAATCCTAAGTTCCGCAAC
>NZ_JADQBD010000017.1:0-52081 GCF_017808115.1 Chryseobacterium sp. RR2-3-20
TCTTCTGTCCCAAAATGTGCTGAAAAACTGAATAAATTCATATCTAATTGTTTGATTACTACAAATATACAAAAGTTATGATAAATTACGGATATTCATTACAATTTAGATTCAATGCAAAAATTTTAATTCTGAAAATGCTTTAGAAAACTATTTCAATAATTTCAAACCAAATAGCCGATGTTACAAACCCAGCAATAATGCTTACCCCAATAATAAGATTGGTAAGTTTGGTATTCAGCCTAAACTGTTCTGCTATAATGCTAGAAGTAACCACCGTTGGCATTGCTGCTTCAAATACAGATATTTTTGCCACATTCCCTTTTATATTGAACAAAAGAGCCAATGCCAATACAATTGCCGGAGCCAAAATGAGTTTATAAAGCATAGAAAAAGACATCTGAGGAATGAGTTTTTTCCAACCATTAAATTTCAACTGTAATCCTACAGAAAATAAGGCCAAAGGACTTACTGTTGCAGCAAGCTTATCGAAAAACGGTTCTGCAGAAGAAAAATCTATAAATTGTGATAATCCGAGTGCAAAAACACATCCCAAAAGCGGCGGAAAAGTAATAAGTCTCTTTAAAATAAATTTTGCACTTACCTTACCCGATTTGCTGCCTCCTTTAACCGCAGCTATAATTCCTAATGTTGACAATGCCAAAAACATGGTCTGATCACAAATAATGGCAATACTTAAAAGACTTTCTCCATAAAATGCCGAAATAAGCGGAAAACCTATGAAAGATGTATTGCTGTATCCACTTGCCAGTTCCAGCGTACTTCTTGATCTTCGGGAATATCCTTTATACTTGCTGTAAAACATCATTATAAAAAAACAGCATACCGCTACTAAGATTGTGGAAAGTATAGGAAAAAGCATTTCTGCAGACCACTTAACTTTGGGTAAATATTTAAATGAAACCGCAGGGAGAGCAATATAGAGAATCCAGGTGTTGATGCCTTTGTGGGCATCCGGATGAATAGACTTTGTTTGTTTAAAGATCATCCCTGCCAAAATACACACTGCAATTAAAACAAAATTCACCATGATTATAAAAAAATATCTGCAAAGTTACGCTTGATTTTAAAAACCTGACAGTTTTACGGGACTTTTTTATCCTTCCAAATTAAATGTTCTGAAATTGAGAATATAAATTTCTAATTAAAAAAAACTTTATCTTTGCGACTATGATTTTACGAGGAGAAAACTTAATAAAAGAATACGGTCCCAAAAAAGTAGTGAAAGGAGTTTCTGTGCAGGTACAGCAAGGAGAAATTGTTGGTTTGCTGGGACCGAACGGTGCAGGGAAAACCACTTCATTTTATATGATTGTAGGGTTGGTAAAACCTACTTCCGGAAAAATTTTTCTCGACAAACAGGAAATTACTTCAGATGCTATGTATCGCCGTGCTCAGAAAGGCATCGGTTATCTTGCTCAGGAAGCTTCAGTTTTCCGAAAACTTTCGGTTGAAGATAATATATTAGGCGTTCTTCAGCTAACCAAACTTTCCAAAAGAGAGCAGCAGATAAAATGTGATGAACTTATTGAAGAGTTTTCTTTACAGCACGTTCGTAAAAACAGAGGAGATTTGCTTTCTGGAGGAGAAAGACGTAGAACAGAAATTGCACGATGTTTGGCGACAGACCCAAGTTTTATCCTTTTAGATGAACCTTTTGCGGGAGTAGACCCAATTGCCGTAGAAGACATCCAAAAAATTGTGCGGAGTTTAACCGATAAAAACATCGGAATTCTCATTACCGACCACAACGTTCAGCAAACTTTAGCCATTACCAACAAAACGTATATTATGTTTGAAGGTAAAATTCTGAAAGAAGGACTTCCTGAAGATCTTGCAAACGATCCGCAGGTAAGAGAAGCCTATTTAGGGGAAAACTTTGTCTATCAAAGTATTTTCGATAAGCCAAGTAAAAAAAGCTATGCTTATAATATTTGGGCAGGAAATTTTGATTCTAAAAATAAATTTCAGGATTTTGTAAAAGAAAATTTTGCACAGTTTGATGATTTAAGATTAATGCATGGTTTTGAAGACATCAGTTTTGCATCATTATCCAATTCAGAAATAGAGCATATTTTCAATGAAATTATAGATAAAAATGCTTACAATTCTTTTGTATTTCAGAAGAAAGAAATCAATTCTACATATTCTTTAGAACAGGCAGAATCAGATTCAAAAGCTGCAAGTACATCTGAACTGGCTTATGCAACAACCTATATTTTTGAAGTATAAATTAAATTTCAAAATAAATTCATTTACTGTTGAATTTTGTTGAAATTAAATAAAAACTAAAGTACCATTTCCTTACAGAACGGTACTTTTTTCATTTAAAACCAAAGCATCCTTTTTGCCAAGAATATGAATGACCATTATCTTAAAAAAATAGACCGGATAACCACAATTCTTACTCAGCTGCAATCTAAACCGATTGTAAGAGCCCAAGATTTGGCAGAAAAATTCGAAGTAAGCATAAGAACCATTTACCGTGATATAAAAACGCTCGAAAATGCAGGAATCCCCATTATTGGAGAAGCCGGAAACGGATATTCTTTGATGGACGGATACAAATTACCTCCCGTAATGTTTACAAAAGATGAGGTTTTGAGCTTTATTACCGCAGAAAAACTGATGCAGCATTTTTCACATGAAAGTTTGGGAGCTCACTACAAAACAGCCATGGAAAAGTTGCGTTCTGTTTTAAAATATTCGGATAAGAAGCTGCTGGAAAATATTGAAAAACAAATTGATATTTACAATCATTATCCAAAAACGGAAGATTACATCAAAAATATCATTCCCACCATTTTGCAAAGTATTGCAGAAAAAGTTCAGATATGTATAGATTATAAAACGGTAGATGAAAAAATTTCTACAAGAACAATTGAGGTAGTGGGTGTTTTCTTCGAGTTCAATTATTGGTATCTTATTGCATATTGTACTTTGAGAAACGATTTCAGGCAGTTTCGAGTGGACAGAATTTTAAAACTGAACAAAACTCAAAATCCTTTTTTACAGGAATACGGACAAATAAACGACTACCGTAAAAATCCTAACGGAAACAAAACTGTCGTAAAGCTTTTGGTTGAAAAAAAGATAATGCCTCACTTGGGAAATTCAAAAATTTATTACGGGTTAACCGAAGAAAAAGAAACTGACAACGGAATTGAATTAACCTTCGAAACAGAATGGATTTCTGAAGGATTTCCACGCTGGTTGATAACTTTTACAGATTACGCCAAAATTATTGAACCTGAATCTTTGAAAACAACCATGAAAGAACTCATTGAAAAGATTTCTAAAAACCTCAGCCAATATTCATAAAAACTCCATATTTATTGCAAATCCTTTCAGATAAAACAGAAGTAACCTGAAAAATTTTGCAATAGATATGGAGCAGTATTTTTAATTTGATTTTACAAATGTTGATTTAAAACATCTGCATTTTATCAATTTTAAAATCTTTCCCAAAAGAAAGGCGGCACAATTCCTAAAGACCGTAAGTAAGTATATCCTTGTGCACGGTGATGAATTTCGTTATCTATAAAATAAAGGATGTTCTGATAAACCGGAAATTCATACTGTCCAAATAAATTGAATGTTTCCTGAAATTTTTCTTCCGAAATCTGATTAAAATAATGGTTGATAACTTCAGTTTCAGCGTCCCATCTTGCAAGAATTTCTTCTTTGGTTTTAGGCTGAAATACTTCTTCCGAAAATTCAGTAATCTGTTGTTCTACGATTCCTTTTAATGCCGGTCCGGCAATACTGATTAACTCCACTACCATGGTAGAAAACGGTCTCATTCCCTGTACAGAAAATTCAAACAATTCTTTTTCGGGAAATACTTCTATAACTCTTCTGGTAAGATTTCTGTGACCTTGCCAATGTTCTAATAATTGGTCGGCAGAAATAAACTGTTTTGCTGTTGTTGTCATAATTTTTTTAGATTTTTTTGTTAATTCTAATGCAAAGATAATGGCAGGATATGACAACAGTTTGTCAGCAGAAACTTAATATATAATTTTTTTAAAATATTTATAAAATAAAATTGAAAACTCTGCGTTATACCACTAATGAAGAAGAATTCAGACTAAAATATGTTGAGGTAGATAAATAATTTTGAAACTGACCGGTTTTTCTATTGAAAACCGGTCTTTTTATGGAGAAATGGTATCCCAAAGACTCATCACCTCTATTTTTTCTAAAGGAACTGAAAGTTTGATTTTTTTAGCAGTTTCGGGCAACAGATCAAAAAAATTATCGCTGAAATGGGTATTTCCTATCAGGTAAATATCTTTAGCAAAAACATCTGTGGAAACTTCAATTTCGGTTGCGGAGATTTTCCTGATCTTAATATTAGGTTTTAAAAGTTTTAAATCTTTTGGTTTTGCAAAGAAATGAAGGTTTTGCGCAATTATTTGCTGATTTTTATCTTTTAGAATCAAATTCAGAAAAGCATTATTTTTATGATCGTCCGAGATTATATTTTCAATTTCGATAGGATCAAACCTGATGATTTCATCTAATATTTTACCATCAGGAACGGTTGTAATTTCATTTATAATTTTTCCGTTAAAGTCAATCACCTGTATTTCAATAAAAACATCTTCAAATTTTTTAGGCTCATCATTAACTCCGTAAAAATTTAAAATTCCGTCTTTTTCTTCTGTAAAAATCACCTGATTTTCAAAACTTCTTTTTACCTGATAATGCAGAGCTTTCCAGTTCCCCAAATAATCAATCGAAGACCACGAAACCACCGGCCAACAATCATTCAACTGCCAATATAAAGTTCCCATATTATATGGTTTTGAACGACGGTGAGCTTCTATGGCAATCTGCATTCCCCGAGCCTGCAGAAGCTGAGAAACATAATTATATTTTACAAAATCTTTAGGAACAAAATAATCCCTTTGCATATATTTTTCTATGATTTCCCAACCTTTTGCGTGTTTTTCGTGTGCTTTAACAGTTCCGTTCTGTAAACGCAGTTCCGGTTCGCCAGAAAACATAAATTTTATGGTTTCTAAGCTCGGCATTCCCTGAAAGCCATATTCTGAAGCGAATCTGGGAACTTTTTCATTGGATATTTCAAACGGCTGTTCGCCCCACCAAACGCCCCAGTAATGAGAATCTCCTTCCGTTAAACTTTCTTTATGACCCCAACCGATGGATGGCGAACTTTCCCAATAGATTTGCTTATCATGTATTGCAAATTCTTGAATTGCATTAGGAATTACCTCATGAAAAAGCTTTTTATAGTCTTTCCAGACCTGCAGAGAATCTTCTTTTGAATAGTTGAACTGTTTCTGATAACCCCAGTTTACAATAGCCTCATCAATTTCGTTATTACCGCACCACAAGGCAATAGATGGGTGATTTTGAAGCCTTTGAACCTGATCTTTCACTTCCGCTTTCACATTTTGGAGAAAATTTTCGTCTGCCGGATAAAAACTTCCTGCAAACATAAAATCCTGCCATACCAAAATTCCGTTTTCGTCACAGGCTTTGTAGAACTCATCATCTTCATAAATTCCTCCGCCCCAAACCCGAATCATATTCATATGAGCCTCTTTACAGGCTTTGATGAGCTGATGGTATTTTTCTTTGGTCATTCTCGGTGAAAAGCTGTCGCCGGGAATCCAGTTTGCTCCTTTTGCATACAACGGTTTACCGTTTACTTTAAAATAAAAAGATTTTCCTTTTCCGTCTTTTTCCTGAATGAGCTCTATCGTCTTTAAACCGATTGTTTCTGTTTTTTCTGCCAGAATTTTCGAATCTTTTTTTAACGAAACCTTAATATGATATACATTGGGATTGCCCCAACCGTTGGGTTGCCAAAGTTTTGGATTTTCGATAGTGAAAGGAATCTGTATTGCATTTTTTCCTTTTCTTAAATGAACAGTATTGGTTTTATTGTTAAAAGCCAGAAAATATTGCCCCTCTTTATCAGCAAAAATTTCGGTAAAAATATTTAACTCTGCTTTTTGTTCTGTTACATTTTTTTGCTCAATTTTTATATTTTCAAGCTGGGCATTGTTCCAGAATTCTAGCTTTACCTCTTTCCAGATTCCTGCAGTTACCAATCTTGGTCCCCAATCCCAGCCAAACTGATACTGTGCTTTTCTTACAAAACTTCTTGGTGATTCCGGCATTGTGAAAGCGACTTTTTTTGCCAGTTCTTTGCCTACATTCACCGAAGATTTGAATTTTATCTTTAAAATATTCTCACCGCTTTTCAGATATTGCTTTACCGGAATTTTCCAAGTTCTGAACATATTATCAGTAACCTGAAAGAGTTTTCCATTCAGATAAATTTCCGAAAAAGTATCCAATCCGTTAAAAACAAGTTCTATATTTTGGTTATTTAATTCGGTTGAAGAAATTTTGAATTTTGTCTGATACCACCAGTCTTCATTTTCAACCCACTGAACTTTTTTCTCGTTTTCGTCTTTAAAAGGATCCGGGATGATTTTGTTTTTCATCAAATCCAAATGTACCGTTCCGGGAACATTGGCAGGCAGCCATTTGTTTTCTTTGGCACTTTTAAACTGCCATTTTTCCGAAGATAAATTTCGCTCCGAAGTCTGAGCAAAAACCAAAATTTGAATGAGAAAAAAAGGTAAAAAAAAGTATTTCTTCATTACATGAGTTTACTTGACTTTAAAGATTCAATTTCAGCTTTTTAATTTCTTCAGCATTGGCAAAAAACTCGTAAGAAAGTACCGCAGAGGAATGAAAATAACTACCTTTTGTAAAACTTCTGAGCTCCGAAATATTGTTGGAACGTACGCCGCCGCCTATTAAAATTTTAATCTGATCCTTATAATTTTCAACCAGTTTTTTTAGATTTTCTTTTCCCTCAAGAGCAGAATTTTCGCCTCCGGAAGTAAGAATTTCTTTAAAACCCAGATTAATTAATTTTTCTGTAGACTCAAAAATATCGGGAGTTCTATCTATCGCTCTGTGAAATACACATGGTTTACCGTTGGCTAAATCTAGTAAAATTTTATTTTTTTCAACATCAATTTCCTGATTTTCATTTAAAATTCCAAAAACAAAACCATCTGCATTGGCCTTAGAAAATTGCAGAATACTTTTTTGCATTTGTTGGAATTCTGAATCAGAATAAAGAAAATTTCCGCCAACAGGAAGAATCATCACATGAATGGGTTTTGAATATTTTTCTTTCAGATACCTCAATTCTTCATAATCGGGAGTAATGCCTCCGGAGTTGATGTCTGCACAAAATTCTATTCGGTCTGCAACAGAATTTAGGGCAATTTCGGCAGAAGTAATGTCGAATGTGGCAATTTCTAAAAACATAATAAGTCTAAGGTTTGAAGTTTTGTATTTGAATTTTTTTAAAAAATTATTTCAGGGCAAATTCCGGTTTTTCCAGACGATTTCCTTTTTGGTCGTACACCGCAAAATTAAATCCGTCCTGAATACAATAGGCGCCGTATTCTCCTTTTTTATTGAGAGCAATAAAACCCACCTGTATATCCTTCAAATTTTTATTTCTGCTTTTGGTGATTTTTACAATTCTTTCCACTGCTTCTTTACAAGCCTGTTGAGGATTTTTACCCTGCCTCATTAATTCTACAACGAGGTGCGTTCCTACCATCCTGATCACTTCTTCGCCATGTCCCGTTGCTGTTGCGGCACCTACCTCATTATCTACAAACAAACCTGCACCTATAATTGGGGAATCACCTACCCTTCCGTGCATTTTGAACGCCATTCCGCTTGTGGTACACGCTCCGGAAAGATTTCCTTTTTCATCAAGGGCAATCATTCCTATGGTATCATGATTTTCTATATTAACGATGGGTTTATACTTACTTTCTTTCAGCCAGTCTTTCCATTCTTTTTCTGATTCAGGCGTTAATAAATTTTGCTTTTTAAAACCCTGAGAAACAGCAAACTGTAAAGCACCGTCACCTACGAGCATTACATGAGGAGTTTTTTCCATCACTGCTCTTGCTACAGAAATCGGGTTTTTAATATCTTCTAAACAGGCTACAGAACCTATATTATAATTTTCATCCATAATGCACGCGTCCAGCGTTACTCTTCCGTCTCTGTCTGGTCTGCCACCATAGCCCACACTTCTTTCATTGGGATCATCTTCTACCACACGAACTCCTTTTTCAACAGCATCTAAGGCTCTACCGCCCTTTGCAAGAATTTTCCAGGCTTCTTCGTTAGCTTTCAAACCAAAATTCCATGTGGAGATTACAATGGGTTTATTGGTAACTGTTGGTTTACTTTCAGAAGTTTCTTTAGCTATTAAATCTAAAGGATTTATCAGCAATGCGGAAGATAATATACCCGTTGTTTTTAAAAATTTTCTTCTTGAATTCATACATAATGAGTTTGAAAATTTAATTTGCTCCAATTTCATCTACAAAAAGCCAGGCTTTTGAGTCTGCTCCCGGATTTCCTGCGGGAATAATCCCTGCATTTTCTATTTTCAGTTTTAAATATTTTGAGCTTTGATTTCCTACATTTATTTTAATTTTTCCTTTTGCGGAAAGAATCTGGTCTTTTCCGATTTCTTTAATGGCTTTAAAATTTTTTCCGTCATCAGAAATATAAACTGTAGCAGATTTTGCCAGATGAATCCAGCTTCCTTTATTATCTAAAGTATTGAAATATACTTCCGAAAACTGAGTTTTTTCACCGAAATCAATTGTGGCAACCACATCTTTCCCTTGAAATCCCAGCCAAGTTTTTCCCAACTGTTTTTGGTTACCCATAATGCCATCAACCAAAGTAAATGCTCCACCAAAAGAATAGTTTTCGCTAGGCTGATCTTCTAAGGTTATTTTTTTACCTGTAGTTTTCGAAGTTATAAAATCCTGTGAAGAAACCGCACTTTTCAGTTCATTATTTTCGAAATAAGCTGACTGAATCACCATTGATTTTAAAACCGGAATTGCACTTTTGTATGTTTGGGAATGTGCAGTTGGAATGCTTCCGTCTACAGTAAAATGAATTCCTTCCGGATTTTGCGAAGTGGAAAGTTCATAAGCAATACCATTTTGGCTCGGAACTACCTTTCCGTTGATATTGTAAATACTTCTGGCATAATTTACTCCCATTTTATCTAGAATTTTAAAATGACTGATGGCTCTATTTTCAAATTCTTTGTAATTTTCGGGTTTTGAAGTTCCCCAAGCTACTTCTGAAAGGGCGAATAATCTTGGAAAAATCATGTATTGAACCTGCTTAAAATCTGTTATATATTCTGTCCACAAATTTGCCTGAACCCCTAAAATGTATTTAGACTGCACTTTCGTAAGTTCTTCAGGAATAGGATTGTAAGAATAAACTTTATCCAAAGGCGTAAAACCGCCGAAAGCATTCGGTTCTGTTTGAGGATCTCCCTGATAATGATCAAAATAACAATAAGCACCGGGCGTCATCACGGCAAAATGATTTGATTTTGCTGCTTCTACACCGCCTTTAATGCCCGTCCAGCTCATTACGGCAGCATTGGGAGCTAGTCCGCCTTCAAGAATTTCATCCCAACCGATAATTTTTCTGCCTTTAGAATTCAGATATTTTTCTATTCTTTGGATGAAATAACTTTGTAAACCATGTTCGTCTTTCAGATTATTCTTTTTGATTAAATCCTGACAAAAAGCAGATTCTTTCCAACGAGTTTTAGGGCATTCATCACCACCAATGTGAATATACTGAGAAGGAAAAAGTGCCATCACTTCATCCAAAACATTTTCTAAAAACTTAAAAGTATCGTCTTCAGGACAAAAAACATCATCAAAAACACCCCATTTTGTAGCTACATCAAAAGGACCTTTTGTGCAAGCCAATTCCGGATATGCTGCAAGTGCTGCTAATGCATGACCCGGCATTTCAATCTCAGGAACAATGGTGATATGCCTTTCTTTTGCATATTTTACTACTTCTTTAATCTGCTCCTGAGTATAAAAATATGGTCCGTAAGGTTTCCCGTCAAAAGTATTATCTACGTAGGAACCTATCATCGATTCTTTCCGTTTTGAGCCAATTTGGGTAAGCTTGGGGTACTTTTTTATTTCGATTCTCCAACCCTGATCGTCAGTTAAATGCCAGTGAAAAGTGTTCAACTTATACATTGCTAAATAATCGATGTATTGCTTTACTTCTTCTACTGTAAAAAAATGACGACAAACATCAAGATGCATTCCGCGCCATGCGAATTTGGGTGAATCTTGGATTTCGAGAGCAGGAATTTTTCCTTCTTTTGAAGTTTCTATTAATTGTAAAAGAGTTTGAATGCCTTGAAAAAGACCTTCAGAGTCTTTTCCAATAACCATAATCATTTCATCGCTAATATTTAAAATGTAATTTGAATTAAACTCTCGCTTATAATCAATTTTTAAATCTTTATTTAAAAGTAGAGAAATAAAATTTGGTTTTACTTTTTTTATGTTTTTAGATAAATCTTTTGGGTAGATTTTCTTAAATTTATTAATAAAGTATTTGTATTCATTAGATTTTTTGTCGCCTACGAAAAGTGTATTCTCATTTATCTCAAAATTCCCCGATTTAAATTCAACTTTTTGCGGATAAGGAATTAAATTCAATTGGGTTTGGGAAAAGAAAAATTCCGAAAATAATATCGAAAATAGAAGTAAAAAACGCTGCATTTCTGAATTTTGTTTGAGTTTAGCGAATATAATTCTTTTCTGAGGATTAATATCACTCCTTTTAACGAAATAAAAAGCCGAAAAATCTGAAGATTTTCGGCTTGAATTTATGCTTTAAAAACACTTAGAATTGCATTTCAGGAATTTCACCCTCAATAATTAAATCTGCTTCCGTAGATTGAACGATATGTTCTACAGAAACTCCTGGAGCTCTTTCCACAAGCTTAAATCCGGCAGGTGTAATGTCTAAAACAGCCAATTCTGTTACTACTCTTTTCACACAGTTTACCCCCGTTAAAGGAAGTGTACATTTTTTAAGGATTTTGCTTTCTCCAGCTTTATTTACGTGCATCATTGCCACGATAATATTTTCGGCAGAAGCCACCAAATCCATTGCACCACCCATTCCTTTTACCATTTTCCCGGGGATTTTCCAGTTGGCGATATCTCCATTTTCTGAAACTTCCATAGCTCCAAGAATCGTTAAATCTACTTTCTGACTTCTAATCATCCCGAAACTGAATGCCGAATCGAAAAACGAACCGCCCGGAAGAATCGTAATGGTCTGTTTTCCGGCATTGATGATGTCTGCATCTTCTTCTCCTTCAAAAGGAAACGGCCCCATACCCAAAACACCGTTCTCACTCTGAAATTCTACAGAAAGATTGTCTGGAACGTAGTTGGCAACTAATGTGGGAATTCCTATGCCTAAATTTACGTAATACCCATCTTTTACTTCTCTGGAAATACGTTTTGCTATATCTTCTTTACTTAACATTTTGCTTAATTTGAAAATTTGTTGATGTAATAATTTGAAAAATCTATTTCTGATTTACTGTGAAAATCAAAAAAAACTCAATTCTTAACAACGGCTTACAGATTTTTAACTGAAAACAGTTTTAGTTTGCTTTCTTTCTCACTGTTCGCTGCTCTATTCTTTTTTCAAATTTTTCTCCCTGGAAAATTCTTTGAACCATAATTCCCGGAATATGAATCTGGTTAGGATCTAATTCGCCTGGTTCTACCAATTCTTCAACTTCTGCAATGGTGATTTTTCCTGCTCCAGCCATAGGATGATTGAAGTTTCTTGCAGAACCTTTGAAAATTAAATTCCCGGCATGGTCTCCCTTCCAGGCTTTTACAATAGAATAATCTGCTTCGTAAGCATGCTCCAAAATGTGAGGTTTTCCTTTGAAATCTTTTACTTCCTTCCCTTCTGCCACTTCAGTTCCGAAACCTGCAGGAGTATAAAAGGCAGGAATTCCGGCTTGAGCCGCTCTGCATTTTTCTGCTAAAGTTCCTTGTGGGGTTAATTCGACCTCTAATTCTCCGGAAAGCATCTGTCTTTCGAATTCGGCATTTTCTCCTACATACGATGAAATCATCTTCTTAATTTGCTTTTTTTGAAGCAACAGCCCTAAACCGAAATCATCAACTCCTGCGTTATTTGATATACAGGTAAGGTCTTTTACATCGCTCTCCACCAAAGCATTAATAGAATTTTCGGGAATCCCGCAAAGTCCGAAACCACCTAACATGAGTGTCATTCCGTCTTTAATTCCTTCGATAGCTTCTTGGGCATTTTTTACTCTTTTATCGATCATTTTAAGTATACAATTTGAAGGTCTTAAATTAGTATTTTTCTTTTAAACTGAAAAAATAAAGATTTTAAAAATTTTGCTATTCTCTCTCTCTCATGAAATTTTTGGCTGAAATAATATGGTACGAGAATGTTTCTGCGTGAGCGATGGTAGTGGAAATCCTTTAAAAATTCGGAGGCAAAGCCGCCGAATTTTTAAAGATTGTAGCGGACGTAGCGACCCGGGCACAGGAAAAAGGCAAGGCGAGGGACACGCCCAAATTATAATCTGAAAGAAATCTCTTAGAATATTCAACGTTATTTTTTCAAATTATTGAGGAAAGGAAATTCTCTGAAAAATATTTTATAAAGTATTGGCAGTCATAAAAATTTGTTTTATTTTTGCAATCTGTTATTCAACCTCTGACGAAGAACGTGTAAGTTGCTTAGCTTTAACATTTTATTTTATTAATAATGGATTTATTAAAGTACGTACAAGACAAGTACATCGCTAAGAAAGAATTCCCAGAATTCAAAGCGGGAGACACAATTACTGTGTATTACGAAATTAAAGAAGGACAAAAAACAAGAACTCAGTTCTTCAAAGGAACAGTTATCCAATTGAGAGGTACTGGTTCTACAAAAACTTTCACAATCAGAAAAATGTCTGGTGATGTGGGTGTAGAAAGAGTTTTCCCTATCAACATGCCTGCTTTACAGAAAATTGAAGTAGACAGAAGAGGTAAAGTTAGAAGATCTAGAATCTACTACTTCAGAGACCTTAGAGGTAAAAAAGCGAGAATTAAAGACGTTCCTTACAAGAAATAATTCAGACAACAACACATACGAAAAGAGACTTTCTAATTTTAGAGAGTCTCTTTTTATTTACTGAATATTCTTAATTACGTATTGTATTAATGTATTATTTATAGTGTAAGAAAATTCCGTAATCTGATGGCGTCCAAAAAGCTGCTTTTTGGCCGGAAGCTTTTAAGGCATTATTCGCCCAAGTATTACAGGTGTTCAGAAAACTATATTTTCCTTTGGCATCATAAAAAGCATCATTATCTCCATAAACGGCTTTAGTAGGGATAAACTGATACGAACCGTTAGAATCTTTATCGAATTTAGCATCAACAAAATTCACTAATTTTTTATATTGATTTCTGCTAATCAAAATTTTTTTACAATCTTCCGCTTCTGTCATTTTTTGATAATAAGAACAATGCATAGCCGATTCGCTTAACCAAAAAGCAGCTTTAAAGGCTGTTGAAAATTTAAGATCTGCCCAAGTAGGAGTATCGAGGTAAAAACCTTTGTCGCCCCACCCAATTCCTATAAAATGATAATCTGTTTTTTTAGATTTTGTATCCGAAAAAGGTACTTTTGCACTCCAGTCTTGTATATCATTCTTTACCGGCATTACAATATCTGTATGTACTCCGTTTGTATAGATATAAATTGGAATTTCCTTTATTTCTCCATCATCTTTTGCCGAAATTTCTATAAACGGAAGCAAGTAGCCCAAAAGTGCATAAATTAAAACAGTTCCTACAATACAGCCGAGTATTTTCAACAGAACAACCAGAATAGATTTAATACTTATTTTTCTCATTTTATGTAAACAAAAATTAATTCAATTTTTTGCTAAAAGTATTTATTTTAATTGAAAAATATATTAAATTTAGCTATCAAATAATCACAAATATGCCGAAAAAAATCAAAATCTCAGAAAAGATTTAAAATTAGAGTAAAAACTGCACCTAAAAGATCGCAGAAAAAACGCTAATCATAAAAATTCTTCTTTAACTGAACTTATTTTTTCCAACTCAATATTTGGAATACATACATCTTCTCTCCAATTTCTTGAAATTCTAATTTCCAATTTCATTATTTTATAGAGTTAGAGAAAAAATTCCCCAATATTTTGCACCCATAAAATTAGCATACTTTTTGCCCAGTATCCTGAGAATTTATTTAATCTTTCATGGATCATTCGATTATTACTTTTTTAAGCATCGTTTTACTGATACTTGGTATTTTAGGAACGTTTTTGCCCATTTTACCGGGATTGGTTCTTAGTCTTGCCGGACTTCTCATTTATAAATACGGAACCGATGCAGATCTTTCTATGATTTATATTTGGGCATTTGTAATTCTAACTCTTGCTTCTGTAGTTTTGAATTATGTTATCCCAGCCAAAACCACTAAAAAATATGGCGGAACCCGTTGGGGAAGCATAGGTTCTGTAATTGGTACAATTGTAGGAATGTTTTTGCCAATTCCGCTGGGGTTTTTAGTTGGAATGTTTGCCGGAGTCTTCATAGGAGAATTGTTGCATGACAGCAAAGACTTTACGAAAGCTTGGAAATCTACAAAAGGTGCTTTCATTGGTTTTATTTACGGAACCGGATTCAGTTTTGTAGTTGGTGTGGCAATGTTTTTAGTTGTAGTTTTGAATGTTATTAATGTAATATAAAATGTTTTACAAAAATTTTCTTCTGAGTTTGGGAATTTTAAGTTTATTCAACTGTCAATCTCAAAAAATAAAAACCGATGTCACAACCGAAAAAGCAGAAATTCATAAAAAAAATAGTGATGAAATAATCTACTTTAAAGAAGGTGAAAACAAATTTCTTAAAGATTACCAAATGAATGTAACTTTTAAAGGAATTGCGGAAGACAGCCGTTGTCCTAAAGATGTGCAATGTATTTGGAGCGGTGTTGCCGTTGCACAAATTGAAGTTATGGGAACTACAACCAGACCAATGATTTTACAGATTTCCAGCATTGATAACCCGGATAGAAACTATCATAAAACTGTAAATTTCAATGGTTATGATATCAGTTTGGCAGATGTAACGCCCTATCCCGAATCATCAAAGAAAAAAAATGCTTTAAAAAGCAATTACAGCATAGGAATTATCATTAAAAAAGCAGGAGAAAATATTACCACGAAATAGCTTTCTCTCCTTTTGAAACCAAATAATCATTAATTTTAGAAAAAGGCTTGCTTCCATAAAAACCTCTGTAAACCGAAAACGGAGAAGGATGTGCAGACTTTATAATAAGATGTTTAGCCGGATTAATCAGTTCGGCTTTTTTTTGTGCAAAAGCTCCCCATAAAACAAAAACTACATTTTCTTTTTTATCTGAAATTTCCTTAATAATAAAATCTGTAAATTTTTCCCATCCCAAGTCTTTGTGGGAATTGGGTGAATGAGCACGTACAGTAAGCGTTGCATTGAGCATTAAAACACCCTGTTTTCCCCAGTCATCGAGCTCTTTTGAATTTCGCTCAATTCCCAGATCATCTTTCAGTTCGGTAAAAATATTTTTGAGAGAAGGCGGTGCTGCAACCTGTTCGGAAACCGAAAAACACAAACCATTAGCCTGAAAATCATTATGATAAGGATCCTGACCAATAATAACCACTTTCACCTCTTCAAAAGGTGTTATTTCTAAGGCTCTGAAAATTTGTTTTTTAGGTGGGAAAACTTGTGTGGTAGCGTATTCCTGCTTCACTTTTTCCCAAAGCTGCTCAAAATAAGGGGTATTTTTTATCGGTGCTAAAACGTCGGTCCAAGTCATAGTATGAATTTGAAAATTTGAGAATGAGTTAATTTGATCATTTATTTAAACGTTGTAATTAATTTTTAATTCAAACGTAACTGACATTGTATTTCTAATTTTTTTATAAAACATCTCACTTTTAAAACTCCTTTCCCTCTTCCAAAACGAATCCATTTTTGAAAAGACTTTGAATTTTCGATGAATTTTGATGAAGGATGAGTCTTTCGGTTTCGAGTTTCATAAGCCAAATTTAATTAAATGATTTGAAATCTGGAGTACAATTTCAAATTCTCAAATTATTTCATTTTCAAAATAATTATCTTTGCAGAGTGTATATAGATAACGAAGACTTAGACGAGCTTGAGTTTCCGCAGCTGCTTGCGGAAATCGCTCCATTTGCATATTCTCCGAAAACCAGAGAAAAAATTCTTCAGCTTCGCCCAATGAATATTGATGAGGCCGAAATTTCATTAAAAAAGACCTCAGAATATCTTTCAAGTTTTGAAAGTTCTAATGCAATTCCTTTCGACGAATACGAAGATATTGAGAACGAACTGAAACTGATGCTGATAGAAAACTACCGGCTAGAAAACTCAGCATTTATTAAAATAAAAATCCTAACGGAGCAGATAGGAAAACTGCAGAAATTTTTCCCTACAATGCCCGAAACGTTCCCAAGCTTAATTCAGGATGTTTCTGTATTGGAATTCAAAAAAGAAATTATTGATAAAATAGACAAAGTTTTTAACCGTTTTGGCGAAGTAAAAAGTGAAGCATCCCCTATTTTAAAAGGTTTAAGAGCAGAAATTCAGCACGCCAAAAAAGCAATTACAGAAAATTTTAACCGTGCTCTGTTTAATTACGGACAAAGTGAATTTCTGGACGACATCCGCGAAACAATAATTGATGACCAGAGAGTTTTAGCCGTGAAATCGGGATTCAAAAAAAGAGTACCGGGAAGGGTTTTAGGTCTTTCTAAAACCGGCTCAATTACTTATATACAGCCGGAAAGTGTCATAAAACACTACTTTAAGCTTAAAGAAAGTGAAGACGAAGAAAAAAAGGAAATTGATAAGATTTTAAGACAGCTCACAGCAGAACTTGCTGAGTTTCAGCCTCAGCTTTGGAGATATCAGAAATATATTTTCGATCTCGATTTAAGCAGGGCTAAGGCAAAATTTGCAGGACTCATCAACGGAGTTTTACCTAAAATCAACAGACATAAAACTTTACGGTTAAAAGATGCGTTTCATCCTTTATTATTTTTAAGAAATAAAGCAGAAAACAAAACTATACATCCGCAGTCGCTTACTTTCACAGAGCACAACAGGATTATCTGTATTTCTGGTCCGAATGCGGGAGGGAAATCTATCACTCTGAAAACTGTTGGACTTCTTCAATTGATGATTCAGAGCGGAATTTTAGTTCCCGTTCATCCAAAATCCGAAATGTTTTTCTTCAGTAAAATCATGACAGATATTGGTGATAATCAGTCTATTGAAAACCACCTTTCCACGTACTCTTCCCGTCTGAAAAAAATGGGCGGAATCATTCGTGAAGCAGATGCAGATACCCTTTTGCTGATTGATGAATTTGGAACAGGTTCCGATCCCGAGCTCGGCGGAGCTTTAGCCGAAAGTTTTCTTGAATTTTTCTACGATAAAAAAAGTTTTGCCATCATTACCACCCATTATACTAATATAAAACTGGTGGTAGAACAGCTTCCGAACGCTCAAAATGCAGCCATGCTTTTTAATGAAGAAACTCTGGAGCCGATGTATAAACTTGAAGTAGGACAAGCCGGAAGCTCGTTTACTTTTGAAGTCGCCGAGAAGAATAAAATCCCGAGATTCATCATTCATTCTGCCAAGAAAAAAGTAGAGCACGATATTGTTAATTTAGATAAAACGATTGTAAAACTTCAGCAGGAAAAATATGAAGTTGAAAAACTGAAAACCGATCTTGCCGAAAGAAAAGAATCCGTGGAAGATAAGCGTGATAATCTGCAGAAACTCAATGAGCAGCTTCAGCAGAAATTATTCAATTTCCAGAAATTATACGAAGATGAGCACAGAAAACTTCAGTTCGGAAACAAAATTGAATCTTTTATAGACAGCTATGTGAAAGGTAAATCTAGAAAAGATGTGGTGAAAGATTTTGTGAAAATTCTGGAGCAGGAGAAATTCAGAAAAATTGGTGCAGATAAAGATGAATCTAAAAGGCTTCAGGTGGTTAAAAGAAAAATTACCCAACAGCTGAAAAAAGAAGAAGTGATCGAAAAAATCACCGAAACTAACGAAAAAATAGAAGAAAAGCGTAAAACCGACCGTGCTGTATGGATGAAAGTAGGGCAAAGGGTAAGAATTACGGGAAGCACGAGTGTGGGAACCATTGAGAAGATTTCCAGAAATAAAGTGATCGTGAATTATGGAACATTTAAAACTACGATTGATGGAGATGAGCTGGAGAGAATCTAGTTCGATTGATTTGGAGTTTTTGTTTCCATTTGGTTACAAAGATATGACTACTGATATTTTTAAATAAGAGATTCGGAAGAATTACAATATTATTATCACAAAAAAAATAATTAATTATATCTTTGAGCTACAAAAATATTCCTTTAAACAATGAAATTTTTTAATAAAGCATTTTTTTTATCTGTATTCATTTTTTGTTCATGTTTAATATTTGCACAAAACAAAGTACCTTTTGGTGTGGTAAAAGCAGAGGAAGGATATGCAATGGTACGTGTTCATAAAGAAGATTACCGAAAAATTGTTGATAAAATAAGAATGCGTAAAGGTGATGTTTTTGTTTATGTAAAACCCGCTCCCGGAGAAACAGATTGGATTTGGATTAAATATCCCGAAAAAGAAGAAATTCCTAAACCGTTCGTACGATACGACAGTCTTACCAAAGAAGGAATGGTAAACAAAGAAAGAATTGCTTATGTAGATCAGCTTCCAAAATTTACGCCTTCTAAATCTAAAAATGGAAAATCGCTTATTTTTACTGACGATACCAACCAAAAAACTCCAACAAACGAGCGTACAAAAGTCATTATAGATATTTATCCTTCCAATGCAAGTTACAGGAAACAGGAGAAAGATTCTGAAGGAAATATTATTAAAATTGATAAAGTAAAAACATGGGGAATAGGTAAAGAACTCCCGGAAGGTCTTACCGAAATAAAATCTATCCGAGTGCAGCAACCCGGAAGAGGTTCTGTTTTTGTAAGAGAAGCCATAAAAAACATGTTTCAGCCCACTATGGATTTTGATAAAGTAGGCGTTTCATCTATCGACAAAGATCATATTTTTCTTTATATGATAAACGGATCTGGAGAACACAGATATACCACTCTTTGGACAATTAAAGAAGGAAAAGTAATCAGTCAGATTATTTTTAGCAATCCAGAATAATTCTATTTTTTTACCTTTGCAAAAGAATACCTTAGATGGTTTTCGAAAAAATGGTTTTGCTTAACCGCAAATGAAAAGGGAATCGTGTGAAAATCACGAGCTGTCGCGCAACTGTTAGTAACTATAATCTTTATCATAAACCACTGTACAAAATATGGGAAGGAGATATATGAGAGTTACAAGCCAGGAGACCTGCCAATTTTTCGTTTTAAAATAAAAACTTTCGCGATTGAAGTTTTTAGATTGACAGCAGCTTAAAGATTTTACAATCTTCCAAGTTCTTTCTGTTGGTTTAAATGCTTTTTCGCTTTTAAATTGAATATGTAAAATGACAACAGAAGAAAGAATTAAAGCTTCCGAAACAAGAATTTTCAAAGCCGTTTTCCCAAGCACCACCAATCATTACGATACTCTTTTCGGAGGAACAGCGATGCAGCTTATGGATGAAGTAGCATTTATATCCGCAACAAGATTCGCCAGAAAACGCGTTGTAACAGTAAGTAGCGATAAAATTGATTTTAAAAAGCCAATTCCCGCAGGAACCATTATAGAACTTATTGGCAAAGTTTCTTATGTAGGCAGAACCAGTATGAAAGTAAATGTTGAGATTTACACCGAGCAAATGTATTCTTACGAAAGAGAAAGGGCAATTGTAGGAGATTTCACGTTTGTAGCCATTGATGAGCACAAAAAACCGATACAGATATTATAATATCTTGATAATTTCGGCGGGCTTTGCCCGCCGAAATTATTATTGCTTTATCACTTTTTTGTTTTCCAAACTGAGATTCAGAAGAGCATGAAAAGCTTCTTCCATCTCATCAGAAGCTCTGCATATAGCATTTTCGAGCATTTTTCTTATCTGAATTTCGGTTACTTTAGCTTCCGTCCAGCTTTTCCCCGAAGTATGAGAATTTAAAATAAAGGGCATTATTCTGTCTATTGCACAGGCAAAAATAGCATCCGGAGTTTTCTCCTCTTCAAACTCCAGCCAGAGATTATAAAATTCTGAACGGATGGGTTCGTCTAAAATTCCAAAAATATTCTGTGCAGAAAGCTTTTCTCTTTCAAATTTGCCAATCATAGCAGCTTCATCAAAAAGAAAAGTATCTCCGGCTTCAATCTCCACCAAATCATGAATAGAAAGCATTCTTATTACTCTCAACAAATCTATATCTGCTCTATTTTTTGCATAAGGATAAAGAATCTGAGCCAAAATAATAATCTGCCAAGAATGTTCTGCCGTATTTTCCCTTCGCGAATCGTCTGCATTATAATTTCTGCGCTGAACATTTTTTAATGCATCTACTGCAATAATAAAATCGATTTCTTTCTGAATTTTCATCCCACAAAATTAAGAATTCCTATTTATTTTGAACAAAACGATCTACTTAGATTTTATCAACACAATGAAAATTTAATGCTCAATTCATATATTTTTTTAAAACCAAAAGTATATTTAAATTTAAATTAATGATTATCAAATACTTAAATTTAATTTAAAATTTATTTTACTACTTTGTATTGCATAATACCATTTTAATTACATATCTTTGTAATATAAAATCAGAATAGATTCATTAGCTGAGAATTTTTTTCTGAAATAATGATAACAAATTAACAAAACCAATTAACAATGAATACCGAAAATACCAAAGCGCAAATGCGAAAAGGGATTCTGGAATTCTGTATTTTAAGCCTCATCAATCATCGTGAAATGTATGTTTCGGATTTGATAGATGAATTAAAAAAAGGAAAACTGGATGTAGTGGAAGGAACCCTCTACCCTCTTCTTACAAGATTGAAAAACGGAGAATTTCTCTCCTACAGATGGGAAGAATCTACAGGAGGACCTCCCAGAAAATACTATCAGATCACAGAAAAAGGCAAAATGTTTTTATCCGAACTGCAAAACACCTGGAAAGAACTTACAGATTCTGTAAACCAAATCACTCAAAAAAATTAAAAACAAACGCTATGAACAAGACACTCTCAATAGGACTCGCAGGTTTTTCTTTTACCATAGAAGAACATGCATATATTAAGCTCAGCGATTACTTAAATGCTCTGAGAAGCTCATTAGACGCTTCCGAAGCAGATGAAGTAATGCACGATATAGAAATAAGAATGGTAGAAATCTTCAAAGAAACTTTGAATAGACGAGAAGTAATTAATGATGCGGATGTAGAAAAAGTTATTGCTCAGATTGGTTCTCCAGAAAAAATTGAAGAGCAGGAAGAAGCATACTATTCAGAAAAAAATTCTAAGAAAAGCAGTTCAGGAACTTATTATTCTGACAAGAGACAATTATTCCGCGATCCTGAAAACCAAAAAATTGCCGGTGTTTGTGCGGGTTTAGCAGCATATTCCGGAATGGATATTACCTGGATGAGACTTATCTGGGTTGGAGCATTCATTTTTCTTTGGGTAGCTCCTGGATCTTCTTTATTAGTGATTGTTTTGTACTTCATTCTTTGGGCAGTTTTACCAAAAGCAGAAACCGCATCCGATTTTTTGAAAATGAAAGGTAAACCTCTGAATTTTGATAATCTAAAGGAAGAATCTAGTAAAATTGTACAGTTTGCCAATGAAACAACTGCAAGAGCAGGCGAAATTTATAACGAAAATAAGCCATACATAAACAATGCAGGGAGCGGAATATGGAATGTTCTAAAATACATTATCGGAATTTTCTTCGCCATAATGGCAGTAAGCAGCATAATAGGAGTATTTGTAGTTTTCGGGCTATTTGGAATTGATTCAAACTTTCCCGGTGCAAACGAAATGAGATTCTTTTTTGATGACAATGGTCTGTACAATGTTTTGGCAGCAATAATTATTATAGGATCTTTAATTCCTGCAATATTATTTACGTTACTGAGTATTAAAATTTTCTCTCCTAAAACAAAACTGAGAAATATCGGATGGGTTGTTGGAGCACTATTTCTTGCAGTAATAGGATTATCTACCTACTTCGGAATAAGTATGGCAAAAAGAGATATGCTTTTTACAGGACATAAAGAAGACACCGAAGAAATTGCGATTAATACCAAATCTGATACTCTTTTTGTTGATGTAAAACAAATTACCATTCCTCAGAATTTTATTGGATATGATGATGATTTATACTCAGACAAAAATTATGTTTACAAAAAAGACTGGGTAGAGGTAAATGTTATTCGTAAAGCAGATATAAAAACACCTTACCTTGTTATTAAAAAAGAAGCAAAAGGCTATAATATTCCGCTTAATGTAAATGTACCGATAGAAATAAGCAATAATAAAGTTATTCTTCCAAACTACGTAAAATACCCATACGATCATCGTTTCAGAAAATATCATATAGACTATGAATTGGTAGTTCCTCAGAATATGGTTGTTATTTCATTAAAAAAAGATGATATTGATTTGAGCAATGGAGAACAGGACATTGAAAATCATGAAGATGAGGATGAATATGAAAATGTGATAAAAATAAACGGATCTACCATACAATACAATCCGGATGATAAGGACAGCGTAATCATTAACGGAAAAAAATACCCTAAAGACGAAGCAAAGAAAATAACCGATACCGTGAAGATGAATGTGGGTAAAATAAAAAATATGGACATTAAAATTAAAGACGGCAAAAAAGAACTATCTATTAAAACCAAATAATTAAAGGCTAGAGAGTGATGAAGGTGTGAACGTAAGACAACCGTTTGAAATTCACACCCTTCTTCTCTCAAAAAAAAGATATTTTTTTTAACAAAAAGTGTTTTATTACAGAAAATATTCTTATATTCGTACTTTAAAATCGTTAAATTTTAAACAAAAATAAATCATGGTACAGGTAGTTTTAGAAATCGCCGTAAAAATTGCAGATTTTATCAGCAGTTTATTTTAAGAGCCACAATAAATCAATATATTTGTAGAGTATAACCATTATTTGGTTATACTTTTTTGTTTTAAACTTAGATAAAAATGAAGAAACTGATAGGCAAATTAGTGCTGAAATTAATGGGTTGGAAAGTAGAACTTCAGGGAGATGTTAATAATCTTAACCGATGTATTCTTGTAGTGGCTCCGCACACCCATAACATGGAATATCTTTTGGGAAATCTTGCTTATTGGTCTTTAGGAAAAAAGCTTAAAATTATCATTAAAGACGCACATACAAAAGCTTGGTACGGTGCCATTGTAAGAGGATTAGGAGGAATTGGGATAGACAGAAGCCAAAAAAATGATTTGGTAAATTTTGTGGCAAAACAGTTTGCAAAAGAAGATTTCAGTCTGGTAATTACTCCGGAAGGTACAAGAAGCTGGGTTCCAAAATGGAGAAAAGGCTTTTATCACATGGCATTGGCTGCAAAAGTTCCTATTGTATTGGCTGCAGGCGATTTTAAACGTAATACAGTTTTTCTGGGATACAAAATTCCTTACGAAAGACTGGAAACTGCAAGCTTTTCCGAAATTATGCAGGAAATACAGGATTATTATATAAAATATGATATTACTCCAAAAATCGCAGCCAACTGGAATCCCAATATCATGGGCACAGAACACGAAGCTACAAATAAAGAAAATTAGTAATATTATTTCATCATCATTTATAAAAACATGGACTTAGAAAATAAATCTAAAGAAGAAATTCTTGAATTTTTAAACAATTGGGGCGGAGGAATTACACTGGCTAAAACTCTGGAAATAAAATTCACAGATATTGATCTGGAAAACGAAACACTTACCGCAATAATGCCAGTACAGCCAAAAGTTCATCAGCCTTTTGGGATTTTACACGGCGGAGCGAGTTGTGTTTTGGCAGAAACTTTAGGTTCTAGCCTGTCTAATCTCTTTATTGATGGCAGCAAATATTATGGCGTAGGAACAAACATCAATTCTAACCATTTGAGAAGTAAAAAAGACGGCATCGTAACGGCTGTTGCAAGATTTATCCGAAAAGGTAAAACTATGCATGTTTCTGAAATCGAAATACGCGATGAGAAAAACCAGCTAATTAACCATACAACCATGACGAATAATATTATCAACAGATAATTTAAAAACTTTAAAGACTCAAACACCGAGTCTTTTTTTGTATGAAATTGAATTGTTAATCAAATTAATTCTCAATTCAATTAAAAATGATACTTTAAAACCTAAAATACCTTTGCCAAAAGGATTTTCCAATTATCTCTTATGTTAATGGAAATTCTTTAGCAATGCATTGATTTATGATTTACTTCCAGTTTCCTTTTGATGAAAAAATATACTCCGTTACCCAAAATTCTGAAGATCATCCCATAGAATTTCATTCGTTCGATAATTCAGAAATCAAAAAATTTGAAGGAACCCTTACGGAAATACATGCTCAGGAATTCGAAAAACTTAATATAGATTCTTCTATTCTTCTCCATGAGGAACAAGAATATACTGCAGAAAATCAGGAAGAATATATTCAAAAATTAAATGAAGTAATTGAGATAATTAAAGAAAATAATCTCCCCAAGCTTGTTTTGTCTAGAAGAAAGATTATTAGGGATTTTCGAATAATAGATTTGAAAAAAAGCTTTTCAAATCTTTGCAAAAATTACCCAAATGCCTTTAAATATTTCTTTTTTGATGGTAAAGAATGTTGGATTGGTGCATTCTCTGAAGTTTTAGGAAAATTCAATAAAACCACTCAGGAATTTGAAACCATGAGTCTTGCAGGAACCATTGCAGTAAATGAAAACTGGTCGCACAAAGAAATTGAAGAGCAGAAACCTGTATCCGACTATATCAGATCAATCCTCGAAAACTACGACACTCAAAATACATTAAAAGAGTCTGAAACCTACGATCATATTTCGGGAAATATTAAACATCTTAAAACAGATTTTCGATTAAAAATAAATCCGGATCAATTAGATTCAATTATATCAGAACTCCACCCTACTCCCGCCGTTTGTGGAATTCCAAAAGATTTCTGCAAAAATGAAATTCAAAAAACAGAAAAATTTCCTCGAGAACTTTATGCCGGATGTATTAAAATTGAAAATCATACCCACATCAGTTATTTCGTGAATCTTAGGTGTGCAAAACTTTACAAAAATGCAGTTCATCTTTTTGTAGGCGGAGGAATTACTTCCGAAAGTTCGCCAGAAAAGGAATGGATAGAAACAGAACTTAAATCTGAAGCCGTGCTGAAAAATCTTTCTTTCGATTAAAACAAAAATCCTCTTTCAAATCACTGAAAGAGGATTATATTTTTAAATAGTATACATTATTGCTTCTTTAATCCTATTTTGCTCCAGGTATTGAGTACAAAAAGCAGGATTAAGCCCAAAACTGCACATAGAATTGAAAATACAAATTTAAGATTATCTTCAGATAAAACTTCAGATCTCCAGTCTAATGCATATAAATTAACAGCAATAAAAACGATAAACAGTACCAAAAATACTTTATAA
Organism: Chryseobacterium sp. RR2-3-20; assembly: GCF_017808115.1. NCBI lineage: Bacteria > Pseudomonadati > Bacteroidota > Flavobacteriia > Flavobacteriales > Weeksellaceae > Chryseobacterium > Chryseobacterium sp. RR2-3-20. The sequence goes on from NZ_JADQBD010000017.1 coordinate 25,688, forward strand.
AACTTCTGCATGATTATTAAAAATTAAAATAATTCTGTACAAGCTGTGCAAAATTAGCGGTGAACAATTTTATTGAAATTGCCAGCAAAATGATCCCGAAAACTTTCTGAAGAATTGCCAAAGAAGCTTCTCCCATTTTCATCTCAATCCACTTAGCAGATTTCAGCACCAAATATACGAAAATTGTATTGAGAATAATACCGCAAATAATGTTAATATCATGAAATTCTGCACGTAAAGACAAAGTAGTCGTTAATGTACCCGCACCCGCAACTAAAGGAAATGCAATGGGAACAATAGAGGCAGATTTCGCTTCTGTAGTTTTATTAATTTCAATTCCTAAAATCATTTCCAAAGCAATAATAAAGATTACAAAAGCACCGGCAATGGCAAATGAATTAACATCTACACCAATAAATTTAAGAATTTTATTCCCTACAAAAAGAAAGACTATCATAATAAGCCCCGCCGTAACCGAAGCTCTTCCTGCTTCAATCTGACCGAACTTTTGTTGCAGACTTACTACAATAGGAACAGAACCTATAATATCTATTACCGCAAACAATACCATAAAACTGGTAAAAACCTCTTTAATTGCAAAACCGTTGAAAACCTCCATACCTTTACGATTATTAATTTCGCAAAAATATAAATAAAAAATGACTATTTACTAATCAAACTGTATAATTTAACAACATCTGTAAGTATATTCGCAATAGAATCTTCTGATGTAAGAGGAGAATATTTCTCGATTTGAATTTTTTGCTGAAGTTCCTGATACTGTTCTGCCACAGAACGTCCTTTATCTCTTTCCAGAAAAACAACAAAATCCTGCTTTGAACTTTGAAAATACTGGCTTCTCACTTCGTGATCCAATTCATCGACTGTCTGAAAAAATTTCGAATAATTGCCAAAAGTTTTAAGATTTTCTAAATATGCAAAATAATCTGATACATCTGTTTTCAGACTTTCCCGAATCTCAGCTTCAGTTTCTGCAACAGATCCCAAATCTTTACCAACTAATTTTTCTTTAACAATAAAACGTTTTTTCTGCCAATTTTTGAAACCGAAATACATAATAATCAAACTCAAAAATAGCCCAACATTTATAAAAAATACATTCCAGTTTAGTTTGCTTTTTTCCTTAACTTTAAAAGAAGTTGTTTTCAGAACGGGGCTATCTACTGTTTCAAGGAAAGTATTGGTATATTCGTTCACCTTTTCTACAGTAGATTTAGATTCTAAAACCTCATCGTGCGAAAAGGCAGTTATTGCCATTTTTTTCTCGCCTAAATCTGTGTATTCTTTATTTCTTGGGTCAAAAAATGAAAACGACTCGGTTTTAACAACAAAATCTCCTGCTTTTTTAGGAATTACAACATATTTTGCCAGGATTTCACCTTTCATGCCTGTTTTTCCGGGACGTACAAAAGACGAAATTTTGGGAGCAAATACCTCATAAAAAGGTGAAACTTCTATTTTAGGAAGCGACAAATCGGCTAAATTTCCTTCGCCAGAAACTTTCACCGTAACATTAAAGGGCTTTTGGACTTCAATTTTTTCTTTAGAATTATGAAAAACATCTACCTTAAAATTTCCCACCGCATTTTTAAAAGATTCGGGAGAACCTTCCGGAAGTTTTTTAACGTTAAGCTTTACTTTATTAGATACTATGGAATTTTTACTGGCGAATGTATTTACAGATGCCGAAACAGCCGGTACTTCAACATACCCGGATTCGTTGGGAAAAACCATAAAAACAGCCAAAACCTGCGATGCCATGTTGGCGTATCCATTAGGATCTATTTCTGATCTTTTTAAACTGACAGGGTGTACATTGATATTTTCCTGATTGGGAAGTTTTATATTTTTTACTTTTCTGAGGTGATCCATATTTTTAGAATACACTCTCAATACAGCAATTGTCGGCTGATCCTGGTAAACTTCTCTGTCCTCAATTTCCATATTGAGATACACATCGTTACTGATATTTGAAGCTGTTTTTTTCTCTACATCTCTAATGAAAATATTGAAAGGCTCAGTTTTATATATCTTATTATTGATGTTAACCAGTACAGAACCAATTTTAATTTTACCTTTCTGCTTCGGTTCTAATGCTATTCTGGTTACATATTGTTTAACAAACTGATCTTCAGAAGAATTAGCTCCTGCTTCTACAAAACTCTGGCTGTAAGAACCATTGCCTATCATATTGAATTTAGACAAATCCGGAAGCATTATTTTACTTTGCTGAACAAGATTATCGCCATTCAGCTGTAGAATAATGGTAAGATTTACAATTTCGTTCCCGTTATAATCTGTTTTATCAGGCTTCATCTTGAGATCAACCTGTCCGTAAGAAATTACAGATATAAGGGTAAAAATCGCGTAAATAATTTTTTGCTTCATCACCAATCTTTCTCGTTGCTTGCAGGCGGAGAATAAGATTTATTGTTTAAAATTCTTCTGGCAGTGCGTTTTTCTCTGCCGTCTATACTGTCTAAAATTGCTTTCTGTAAATCTTTTGGAAGTTTACCTTGATTTCCGTTTCCTTTAGGCTTTTGATCTTCGCCTTTACTTTGCTGAGGACCATTTCCCTTATCTTTCTTCTTATCTTTAGAATCTCCCTTTTCGCCCTTATTTTTATCTTCTCCCTCTCCACTTTTTCCCTGAGAATTGTTTTTATCTCCACTGTTACGCTGTTGTTCTTTCAGCTTCAACTTGGCAATTTCATAATTTTTTCTTGTGGCTTCATTGTAGGGATCTTGTTTAAGAGACTGCTTATAATAATCGGCAGCTTTTTCGGCTTCATTCATCTGCATCATGGTATTTCCTAAGTTATGCAGTACAGCAGCTTTATCGGGCAAAGTACGAGAAAGTTTCTCGGCTTTAGAATATTCTTCTTTTGCTTCCTGATATTTTTGCTTTTTATATAACGCATTCCCAAGATTATAATGAGCAGTAAAATCTTTTGCATTAGATTTTATTGCTTCCATGAATTTGGAAGAAGCTCCATCGAAATCATTCCCTTTAAATTTTTGATTTCCTTCGAATACTAATGTTCTGTAATTTTCCTGTCCGAAAATAAAACCCGAAAATAAAAAAGACATTATAAACGCTGAAAATAAAAATTTAGTATTCATCCCTTGCAAAATTATCTCTTTAAATGTTAATAAACAGCGTTTTAATTGTTAAAATTGGGTTAAAGTGAATACAGATTTATTTAAGACTAAATATTGAAATCTCTTTTCGGATTAAAAATAAAAATAATCATGAAAATGAGTATTGAAACGGCTAGAGAATATTGATAATAATGATTTGCATTCCTGGAATTTACCTCGGTATCTGTTGACGACATTTTTTTACTCAACTCCTCAGCAATTCTTTTGGGAGCATCTTTCATATTGTTTCCGTCGATATAGTTTCCTCCGGTAGATGCAGCCATTTTTTTAAGAGCATCTGTCTGTCTTTTAGAAATAACCGTTTCTCCGTTTGCATCTAATTTATAACCTTCAAGCTGCCCGAATTCATACACAGGAACCGGCGCTCCTTCATCTGTCCCAATACCTACTGAAGTAATGCTAATTCCTTCTGAATTGGCAAGTCTTATCGCTGCATTGTCATTACCTTCATTGTCTTCACCATCACTAATAAGAACTACTTTTCTTGATCCTTTACTGATATTTTTAAATTTTGAAACAGTAACTTCCATTGCCTTAAGAAAATCGGTTCCCTGAATGGTAATATTATCCGTCTGCAAATCTGAAATATAAGTTTCCACAGAATTATAATCGGTAGTTAATGGCATTACAGAGACGGCTTCTCCTGCAAAAATTACGATTCCTATCTTATCATTCTTCAGTTCTTTAATCGTATTGATGATGATATTTTTCGCTTGTGTAAGACGATCCGGATCGATATCTTCCGCATTCATAGAATTGGAAACATCCATCACGAACATCACATTGTTCATTTTCTGTACAGACTTAATTTTCTCGAAACCACTGAGAATATCTATTATTGAAAGTACAAGAAAAAATACAGCTAAAATATACAGAACAGGAAAAAACTTGCTGAAAGACGTGTTTTTTTCAAATAAATTTTGATGAAATTTAGATTCTGCAAAGAGTTTCCGTTTATTTTTTTTCCAGCCAAGATACTTCACAATTACCCATGCTAAAAGAGGTAAGACCAAGAGCAAAAGTAAATACCAATTATTTCCTAAATACCAGTTCATCAGCTTAAAAATTTATAAAGTATCCAACGTAACACTGCATCTAAAATAAGGACTCCAAAAGCTATCCAGAGAAAAATCCTGAAATGCTCTTCATAATTATAATTTTTTGTAACCTTAAGATCTGTTTTCTCGAGTTTATTAATATCAGAATAGATTTCCTGTAGTTTATTTTCAGAATCCGCACGATAGTATTTTCCTCCTGTTGTTGCAGCAATTTCCTTTAAAGTATCTTCATCAATAGAAACCTGCTGTTCGGTGTAATAAAATCCGAATTCATCATAGTTATAAGGCATAAGCGCATATCCATTGGTTCCTATCCCGATGCAATAAACTTTGATATTGTTATCTTTTGCAAGAATAGCCGCAACCTGAGGCGGAAACAATCCGTTTAGTTTATTGCTTACGCCATCCGTCATTAAAATCACCACTTTGCTTTTGGCTTTACTTTTCACCAAATGATTTACCGCAACAGCCAACCCGTCTCCCACAGAAGTTCCGTCCATCATTTCTCTTTGGTTGAGATTTTCTATTTCATGGATAACGGCATTATGATCAAAAGTTAAAGGAACTTTCAAAAAGGCTTCCATTTTATAATTAACCAATCCAAATCGGTCATTGGGGCGTTTTCTAATAAAATCTACCGCAATATTTTTTAGAACAGAATATCGATCGGGTTCAAAATCTTTAGAAAACATACTCAGCGAAACATCTACCGCAAGCATAATATCCACACCTTTGGTTTCGTCTCTCTCCTGAGATACAGAAAACGTTCTCGGTCTCGCCATTGCAATAATAAGTGCCGAAAGTATAATGTATTTGGAGATTTTCAGGAAAGAAAGAACCGGTAAGATACGGTTGTTCTCATCCATATTCTGAATGGTGGGAACTTTAACTCCTTTTCTTTTTTTCTGGCTGAAATCTCTGAATAATAACGGAAGAAAAACCAAAAACAGCAGAAAAAACCACGGACTGTAAAATTCGAAATCTAAATTAAACATCTTTTCTCAGGTTTTCGAATTCAATATCTTTGGATGAACGCTTCACCCAATCTCTTATTTCTCCAAAATCTTTCTGCATAAGTTCCTGATCGGGAAAGGTTTTTGCAAATTTCACCAAATCGCCTCGTAAAAATACATCTTCCACAATTTTTTCATTTTCCGGAGAAATGGTGTTGTTCTGTTTCATTAAAGAAATCAGATCATCTGTAAGCAAAACATCTGCGGGAATATTGTATTGTTTAGTAATGAATTTTCTGGAAATATCAATTAATTCCACATAAAAAGATCGGTAATTTCCTTCTTCAATGTATTTTTTCTTCTTCAAAGAATCCAGTTCTCTTAAAGTTTGGTTGGTAGCGACAATTGCAGGATCTTTGCTTTTTCTTCCGTATTTTAACAAGATTACCACAGCAATAATTAATGCAATAAAAGCCAAAGCTGATAAAACATACCATTTGTATAAATCCCAATAATCTGCAGCTTCAAGATTGACTTCTTTATTATTCATTATATCATTAATCTGATCTTCTTTTTTGGCAGTATTAATGACCTCAACTTCGTAAGGAATGGTTTTGAGAATTTTATCTCCTACTTTGAATTCAAGCTCGGGTATTTTAAAATTTCCTTCTTCATAAACAGCAAATTCTACAATTCTTTCATAACTGGAAGAATTTATCCCTATGCTGTCTTTTACTTCTTCAAAATGAAAAGGCAGAAGCTCGTTTTTTTGAGCAGCAATTACAGATTTGCTTCTTAAATTATCAATTTTTATAACCAAGCGGTTCACTTCTCCCAAAGCCAGAGTTTTCTTCTCAAGATTTGAAGAAAGCAGCTGCGAAAACAAGTTTGCACAGATTAAAAATGACAGTAATAAAAATATTTTTTTCAATTTAATGTATCATTCTAGGTTGAAAAATGTAAGCTTAAAACTGAGCCCAACATTTTTTAATTGAATTATTTTCTTTGAAAGTAGTTGTATAATAATTTTGAATAATCTTCTCCCACGCTAACATTCACCAATTCTGCCGAAGATTTCGAAAAATCTTCTTCCACAATTCTGAGTTTCTGCTTCTGAGCTTCAGCAAAAGTATATCTCCATCTCGCGCTGGATGTATTCACCCATATTTTTTTTCCCGTTTCCGAATCATTCAGGAGAACGTACCCCACATCAGGAATCTCGTTATCTTTTTCATCATACACTCTCATTCCTAAAAGCTGATGTTTTTTGGAAGCCACACGAAGCGTTTTAGAATCGTAATCGTCTTCGAAATCCGACAGCAGAAAAACCAAAGATTTTCTTTTAAAAACACCCATCATATATTCTAAAGCTTTATCTACTTTTGAAACAGCTGGAACATACTCTGCCGTTAAAATATGACTGATAATAGATAAAATATGTTTTCTTCCTTTTCCCGGAGGCACTACTTTGTACACTTTATCTGCAAAAAGAATAAGACCAACTTTATCATTATTTCCTGCTGCAGAAAAACCAAGACTTGCGGCAATTTCAGCTACATATTCTCTTTTCAGTTGGGTTTTGGTTCCGTAATCCATAGAAGAAGAAATATCTACCAGAATAATCATGGTTAATTCTCTTTCTTCTTCCATTACTTTTACAAAAGGTTCCCGAAAACGAGCCGTTTTATTCCAGTCTATTCTTCGGATTTCGTCGCCAAACTGATAAGGACGAACTTCAGAAAACGTCATTCCCTGCCCTTTAAAAGCACTGTGATACTGCCCCATAAGCGAAGCTTCCGTTTTCTTTCTGGTACGGATTTCTATCTGCTTTACTTTTTTTACAATATCTTTTATCTGCATGACTTCAAATGTAAAACAATGTATAAGTTTATCAATATAACAATAAAAAAATGGTAAATTGGAAAATTAGTAAACTGCTACATTGCTAAATTAATTAGGGTGCTTGGATTTTAGCTAAAATTCTGTTCACAATTTCTTCAGAACTAATTTCCTCAGCTTCTGCCTCAAATGTCAATCCAATTCTATGTCTTAAAACATCCTGAGCTAAAGATTTTACATCTTCAGGAATAACAAATGCTCTGCCCTTCAGAAATGCATACGCTCTTGATGCAATAGCCAAATTGATAGATGCTCTTGGAGAAGCTCCAAAACTGATATAGTTTTTTAAATCGGCAAGCCCGTATCTTTCAGGATAACGAGTGGCAAAAACCATATCCAAAATATATTTTTCAATTTTCTCATCCAGATAAATCTGATTGACCAATGACTTCGCTTCAACAATATTTTGAAGTGAAATTACCTGTTTAATTTCCGGTTGATGCGAAGTAGAAACCATTCTCATCACTTTTCTTTCATCTTCAAATTCAGGATAATCTATTTTGCATTTCAGCATAAAACGGTCGCTTTGTGCTTCAGGCAAAAGATAAGTACCTTCCTGATCTATTGGGTTCTGAGTTGCCAAAACCAAAAATGGCTTCGGCAAAGACATGGTTTCATCACCAATGGTTACCTGTTTCTCCTGCATTACTTCCAAAAGAGCCGACTGTACTTTTGCCGGTGCACGGTTAATCTCATCTGCTAAAACAAAATTTGCAAAAACAGGTCCTTTTTTAATAGAAAAATCATTGTCTTTAATATTAAAAATCATCGTCCCAACAACATCTGCAGGAAGAAGATCCGGCGTAAACTGAATTCTGGAAAATTCCCCATGAACCGCTTCTGCCAAAGTTTTTATCGCTAAAGTTTTTGCCAAACCAGGAACCCCTTCCAGAAGAACGTGCCCATTTCCCAAAAGACCTATTAAAAGACGGTCTATCATATATTGCTGACCGATAATTGCTTTGTTGATTTCCTGCCTCAGAAGACTGAAAAAGTAATTCTGTTCTTTCACTTTTTCCGTAAGCTGACGGATGTCTTCTGCTTGATATGAATCTGACATAGTTTAAATTAAAATAATGGGTAAATTTCTGATAAAAACTTACATTAATCAACACAATAAATGCCATTTTTGAGTTAAAGTTTGTTAAATAAATTTCAAAACAAACCTTTCATTTTTCAGGAGTTTCGTTTAAAAATCATATACTCAGGCAAGAATATCATAAAAATACGTAATATTTGAAGGATAAGCGGTTTAAGAATTGTCATTTTCAGTTTATTAAACTAATTTTGGCAATTAAATTTTCGCAAAATGAATTATCATTTTCAAGCGCACAGACAAGTTAGAAAAAACCTTTTAGATATTCTCCAAAACACTTCCCACGAAGATCTTTTGCTGATTCCTGATGGTTTTAACAATAATATTTACTGGAATATCGCTCATACAGTCGCAACACAGCAATTGTTACATTATTATCTAAGCGGCAATCCTTTCAGAATAGATAAATACTGGATAGAAACTTATAAAAAGGGAACTTTACCGAATCTAAATGTGCAGAAATCTGAAGTTGAAGATCTTGAATTTCTACTTACAGAAACTTCAAAAACATTAATGAAAGATTACGACAGCGATTTTTTTTCAGATTACACTCCTTACACCACCAGTTTCGGAATGGATTTGAAGAGCATTCAGGATGCGATTATATTCAACAATATCCACGAAAGCTTACATTATGGCTATGTAATGGCACAGAGAAGAGCTATTTTAGGAGAAAAAAATTAGAAAAACCTTGAAAAAGGCAAAAAATTCAAACGAGAAATATCCCATTTTAGATTTTGAATTTAAAACAGGCAATTAAGAAATGAAAGACGATTTTATATTTGGGCTCCGTCCCGTATTAGAAGCTATTGAAGCTGGAAAAACAATTGATAAAATATTTGTGCAAAATGCACTTCAGGGAGAAATTTATGCGGAATTAAAGGCTGTTTTGGCTAAAAATAAAATCCGCCCCAATTATGTTCCGGTTGAAAAACTGAACCGTTTTACAAGAAAAAACCATCAGGGTGTAGTCGCATTTATTTCTGATGTTCCGTTTTACAAAATTGAAGATGTGGTACTCGAATTGTTTGAGGAAGGAAAAACCCCTTTCATTCTTATTCTGGATAGACTTACCGATGTAAGAAATTTTGGTGCAATATGCAGAACAGCAGAATGTGTGGGCATTGATGCGGTAGTAATTCCTGAAAAAGGAGGAGCTCCGGTAAATTCTGATGCTATTAAAACTTCTGCAGGAGCCATGTACAATATCAAAATATGTAAAGAGCCTAATCTAGCGCATGTTGTAGACTTTCTTCAGCAAAGCGGAATTTCTGTTTTTTCTGCAACCGAAAAAGCCCAAAAACTTATCTATGATGTAAACTTCACCGAACCTTGTGCTATAGTAATGGGGAACGAGGAAACAGGAATTTCTAAAGAAGTCCTCCATCATTCGGACGAAAAAGTGAAGCTTCCTATCGAAGGAAAAACACAGTCTTTAAACGTATCAGTTGCTTGTGGAGCTATCCTTTATGAAGCAATGAGACAAAAAATTACACAACTTTAATTAAGAAAAATATCGGTTAAAACTTTTCATTTTCATCTGAATTAAGATTTAACCGATTCAAATAAAGAAAAATTTATGAAAAATATATTCGCATTAGCCATTATTTCGTTAGCTGTTATTTCATGTAAAAAAGAAACAGCAACCATTACAAAAGTAGATCCCAAAACCGGCAAAACCATTACTGTAGAAGTTCCTTCAGATTCTGTAAAGGAAGTAAAAGCAGATGCCGCAATTAGAGATTCTGCAGGTATTTTCAAACAAACATTTAAGCTTGAAAAAGGTAAAACCTATCCTTTAACAACCTACCAAAGAGATACGAAAACCATGACTGATCCTGAAGGGAAAAGCATGAGCGGAACCAGCGAATCTACAGACGAAATGAACTTTACGGTTAATGATATTAAAGGACATGTTTATGACATGACCATTAATCTTATTTCTAAAAGAAATTCTCAGTCTGCACAAGGGAAAACAATCGTTGTAGATACCAATCAGAAAATTCCGAAAGAAGACGATCTTAAGATGCTTTGGAATATCAACAAAGCACTTACAGGAAATAAACTGAACATGAAAATGGACGATAAAGGCAATGTTATTTCTATTACAGGGTTTGATGCCGTTTATACAAAAATTTCTAACGCACTGAAAGACATCGTAAAAGATCCTACCCAAAGAACAGCCGTAATTGCCAATCTGAAAGAAACTTTCAACGAAAAAATCCTGAAAGACCAGTTTGAAAAAAACCTTTCTATCCTTCCTAAAAAAGGAGCTAAAATTGGGGATAAATGGAGCACTTCCGAAAATGCTGACGGAGCAGGAAAAATAAAAGTCACCTCTAATTATACTTTAAAAAGTGTTGGAAATGGTATTGCAGAAATTTCTATTTCCGGAGGAATTCCTAAGAAAACAGAAAAACAAAGCCAAAACGGAATTAATCATAGTTTAAGCAGTGAGCTTGCACAAAGCGGTTCTATAAAGTTTGACCAAAATACGGGATGGATTTACAACCAGAACATCAATGTAAAAACCACTCAGGTAGAAACATATTCTGATGGAAAACAGTCGAAGTCTATGAAAAGTATTTCTAATTCTTCTGTTATGGTAAATCCTTCTGCAAAATAATTTAAAAATTTAGTTACGAAAAGCGTTGCTCAGGATGGATGCCTTTGCAACGCTCAAAAAAACAAGATAGATTATGTTTAAGCACATTCTTGAGTTTATCCTCATAACCATAGTATTATTTTTTGTTTGGAATATTCTTAAAAGGATTTTCTTTAATAAATTTTATAAATACACTGGTTTCAGACCTCAGAACAGCGAGAAAGAAGAAATAAAAAACTCAAAAAATAATATTGAGAAAAAAGTAAAATGGGATGCCGAAACTGTAGATTATGAAGAGGTAAAAGACAGCAACGAAAAACGTTAACATCCCAATATTAAAGATAACAACCAATTTTATGGCAAAAAATAAAAACTTAATCTATGTTGCAGCTTCATTAGTTGTATTCTTAGTTTTAGCATTTTTATATTCTACTCCCGTTTTTACAGGAAAACAGCTTTTTCAGCACGATATTGTACAATACCGGGGTGGTGCAAAAGAACTTCTAGATTACCGCGAAAATTTCGATAAAGAAACGTATTGGAGCGATTCTATGTTTGGAGGTATGCCTACTTACCAGATGGGAAGCCGTTTTGAAGGAGATATTATTAAAAAAATAGACAGTTATCTAAATATTTTGCCAAGACCGGTTAATTATCTGTTTTTACTTTTTTCAGGATTTTTCCTTTTGGGAATGGTTGCCGTCCGAAACTGGAAATACGCTCTTTTAGGAGCCACTTTTTTTGGTCTTTCCACGTATTTCTATATTATTATTGCAGCAGGACACAACGGAAAAGTAAATACCATAGAATATTTTGCACCTCTTTTAGCCGGAATTTTATTGGTATACATCAGAAAAAAATACATCCTCGGATTTATCGTTACTACCCTATTCTTCGGATTACAGGTTGCAGCGAACCATCCGCAAATGACTTACTATTTATTTTTAGGGTTAGGATTTTTATTTATTTCTGAATTAGTAAGAGCTATAAAAAAGAAAGTTCCGATGAAACATTTCTTAGTTTCTTCAGGGATTATCGCTGCTTCTCTTGCGATAGGTGTTGGGATGAATTCTCAGCGAATTATGGCAAACTCCGAATACATAAAAGAAACAGTAAGAGGAAAACAAATCTTAACCAATGACAGTCACAAAGCCGGAAATACCGGTATGGATAAAGAAAGCATCCTGATGTGGAGCTACGGTAAACTTGAAACTTTAAATCTTTTCATACCAAGACTAATGGGTGGTGGAAGCCAGGAACCGGAAGGAAAAGAAATGATGGAAAAGGTTCGCGAGATGGTTCAGCAAAATGTAAGTTCGCAGGCAGAATACGAGCGTATCTCGAAAGGATTCGGAAGTCTTACTTATTGGGGAGATCAGCCGGGAACTTCAGGTCCGGCTTATCAAGGAGCTGTAGTATGTTTTCTTGCACTTTTAGGATTCTTTTTTGCTCCGAAAAAATACCGTTACTGGATTTTAGGAGCCACTATTTTAACTATTTTATTGGCTTGGGGAAGCAATTTCATGGTTCTTTCAGACTTTTTTATAGATTACATCCCTTTTTATAGCAAATTCAGGGCTCCGTCATCTATTTTGGTAGTAGTAGAATTACTATTCCCACTTATAGCAATCATAGGATTATACAGGTTTTTCAAAAGTGAAAATCTAGACGAAGAATACAAAAAGAAAATACTAATGTATACTGGTGCGGGAACTTTAGGCTTAACATTCATTCTGATTATTTTTGGAAAATCTCTTTTAGGGTTTGCAACCGATAACGAAAGAACCTATCTTCCTCCATTTTTATTGGATTATTTAATCGACACAAGATTCGGAATGTTCCGTACAGATGCTATTAAAGCATTATTATATGTTGGAATTACTTGTGCGGTGTTGTTTTTTAGTTTGAAACAGAAACTCAATCAAAATATTGCACTTTTAATTATTGGTGCGGTAAGTTTATTTGATTTGTGGAGCGTGAACAAACGTTACCTGAATGACGAGAATTATGTAGATAAAATTTTCGCAGAAAATCCTTTCCAGACAGAGAGCAGCGATTATCTTATGGAGAAAGCGGGAGATAACGAAAATTTACAGTCTATTTTAGCAAGCATTCCGGTAAATAAAACTCTGGAAACCATTGCTGAAAAAGACAAGAAGCATTACAGAATATACAATCAGGTTTTGGGTGTAAATAGCGAAACCAATACGTCATATTTTAAATCTTCAGTGGGAGGTTATCATGCAGTAAGACTGAGAAGGTTTGATGATGTTATGAACCAATATATTTCTAATGTAGACAGTATTAAAACACCAAAAATTTTAAATCTTCTCAATACAAAATACATAATTTTTGGGGAAACTTCTTCTCCGCAAGTAGTTCCAAACCCTAATGCCAACGGAAATGCATGGTTTGTAAGTGATTTAAAATTTGCTGCAACACCCAACGAAGAAATTAATTTAATTGGAGAAATCGACAGTAAGAAAACGGCTGTAATTAATAATGCAGATAAAGCTTATTTCGCTGGAAAACCTGTTCAAATAGACTCTACGGCTACAATTAATCTTACCAAATACGAGCCGAACGAATTAGAATTTAAATCATCTTCTAAAACTCCACAATTGGCAGTTTTCTCTGAAGTGTATTATCCTCATGGCTGGAAAGTCTTCATAGATGAAAAGGAAGTTCCTTATATTAAAGCAGACTATTTTCTACGTGCATTACATGTACCCGCAGGAAATCATAATATAAAAATGGTTTTTGAGCCTGAGGTAATCGAAAAAGGAAAATGGATTTCCCTAATCTGTTTTGGATTATTTATAGTTTTAAGTGGTTTTGGAATTTCTCTAATGTTCCGAAAACCTAAAAATACTGAAACTTCAAACGCTTAAAAAATCAAGGACTTTTACAGTTAAAATGGAAGGAATTCAGACAAAAAAGATATTAATCATCACGTATTACTGGCCACCTGCGGGAGGTCCGGGAGTTCAGCGGTGGTTAAAATTTGCAAAATACCTTCCCGAATTTGGCTGGAAACCCATTATTTACACTCCGGAAAACCCAAGTTATCCTTTGCTGGATGAAAGTTTAATGAAAGATGTTCCTGAAGATTTAGAAATTGTAAAAACTAAAATCTGGGAACCTTATCAACTTGCCGAAAAGCTTAATAAAAGCAATAAAAAATTCAAAGCAGGACAGTTTGATGTAGGAAATAATCAAAGCTGGAAATCTAAACTTTCGATTTGGGTGAGAGGAAATTTTTTCATTCCCGATGCCAGAGTTTTCTGGGTAAAACCTTCCACAGAATTTCTAGAAAAATATCTTCAGCAAAACAACATAGAAACCGTTGTAACTTCGGGTCCACCTCATTCCATGCATCTTATTGGTCTGAATTTAAAGAAGAAACTTCCCCATCTCCGATGGATTGCCGATTTCCGCGATCCTTGGACAGAAATTTCATATTACAAGCATTTAAAGCTTACCAACAGATCAGATAAAAAGCATCGTTTTCTTGAAAGTGAGGTTTTTAAAAATGCAGATATTACTTTGGCAACAAGCTATACAGATGCAGAAAATTTCAGAAAAAACGGAGCCAATGCGGTTTGCATTACGAATGGTTTTGATGAAACAGATTCAGGAAAAAAACTAAATCAGTCCGCTATTCCTGATCATTTTACGCTGAGCTATATCGGTGTTTTGGAACAGCTGAGAAATCCTGAAAATCTTTGGGCAGCACTGAATAATTTAATCAAAAACAATTCAGATTTTGCTGAAAGTTTCAGATTAAAATTCGTGGGAAGAATTGATGATAAAATTTTGACAAGTCTTGAAAATTCAGATTTAAAAAATCACATTCTGAATCTTGGGTATGTTTCGCATGACCGGGCAGTTCAGGAAATGTCGAACTCATCAGTTTTATTGATTACCAACTTCCCCAATGTTTCTTCCAAAGGAATAATTCCGGGCAAAATATTTGAGTATCTCGCCACCGGAAAGCAGATTCTCTCGTTTGGTCCCAACGAAGCAGATGTTTCTAAAATCTTGCAGGAAACTAATGCCGGAAAGCACTTTAGCTACGAAGATTCAGAAGAAATTGAAGATTTTATTATACAGAAATTTAAACTCTGGAAAAACGGTAATTTATCTGAAAACACAAAAAACATCGAACAGTTTTCAAGAAAAAATTTAACAAAACAACTTTCCGAATTGCTGGGTTAGACTGTCCATTCATCATTAATTACAGCAACGAGATAATATTCACCTTCAAATTCTTCAAAAACGAAACGGAGCGACTTCCAATCCATTTCGCTATATTGCTCCGAACCGGGAATGTAGTTTTCTGTGAAATCGGATTTAGGATATATTTCCTCAAGATTATTGAGCGAATTTCCTCCTCCCTGAAAAGAATTGTAAGAATATTTTGAATGGGTAAAATCTTTTTTGAAAACCCATTTTCTGAAGTAATTCTTAATCGTTGATTGATACACTTCGCCAGTTCCGTCAAGAGATCCCCACGTAAAAATAGTCTTTGTAGGAAAATATTTCTGGAAATCTGATTTTGAAAAGTGCTTATCTTCATTACGGTTTGTAAATGCATACATAGAAAAACGAACCCCTTTTTCGGGATGAATATGGTTGGCGAAAGCATTGTAATCTGCCATTTTTATAGCCTGCAGAAGTTCGCTATTCATTTTTTTCAATACGACTTCCTTAGGAAGAGATTGCTGTTTTTTTTCTTTCTTTTGAACGGAAGTTTTTATGCTATCAGTAGACGGTTTGTAATTTTCTTCTGCTTTTTTGTTACAAGAAAATAAAGTTACTACAAGTAAAGATATCAGAAAATGCTTCATTTTTAAATTTTCTTTAAAGTTCCAAAAGTGATGCCGAATTTTTTGAAATGTAGGCAGAGAAAGCCTTTGATTTCGTAAATTTGTGTAATGGAAATCTTAGATATTCTCATCATCGGAGCAGGACCTATTGGGCTAAACTGTGCATTGGAGGCTAGAAAAAATAATCTCAGCTATTTAATTATTGAAAAAGGGACTATTGTAAACTCCCTCTACAATTACCCTTTATATATGAAGTTTTTCTCAACAGCAGATAAACTCGAAATTGCAGAAATTCCTTTTATTTCTGCGGCTCCCAAACCGGGAAGACAGGAAGCATTAGAATATTATCAAGGCATTGCAAGACAGAAAAATATCAACATTAATCTTTACGAACGGGTAATAAATGTTTCTAAAAATCAGGAAATATTTTCTGTTGAAACATCAAAATCAAAATATTTTGCCAAAAATGTGATTATCGCTACCGGATTTTATGACATTCCCAACCTCATGAATATTCCCGGAGAGATCCTGCCGAAAGTAAAACATTATTATACAGAGCCTTATCCTTATGCAAAACAGAAAATCGTAGTGGTGGGCTCAAGCAATTCTTCGGTAGATGCCGCTTTAGAAACTTACAGAAAAGGTGCGGAAGTAACCATGATTATCCGAAATTCTGAAATATCACCAAGCGTAAAATATTGGGTAAAACCAGACATTGAGAACAGAATTTCAGAAGGAAGTATTAAAGCACATTTTAATTCCGAATTGCTTGAAATTAAAGAAAATTCGGTCATTTTTAAAGATGAAAATGGAAAAATCAATGAAATTGAAAATGATTTTGTATTGGCAATGACAGGTTATCTTCCAGATTTTGATTTCCTAAAAAACTCAGGAATCGAGTTACAAGGAGATTGTCTGAATCCACTTTATCATCCTGAAACAATGGAAACTAATGTTCCGAATTTATATCTTGCTGGTGTAGTTTGTGGCGGAAAAGATACCCATCTTTGGTTCATTGAAAACTCAAGAATTCATGCGGAAATAATTGTTGAAAATATTCTTTCGAAGTAAAATCCCATAAAAAATCGTACTATTTAATTTTCAATTTTGATTTTAAGGGTAAAAAAAGCAATTTATCTTATTTAACATCTCAGGTTTAGCTTTGCATTTTATAAATTCTTATCAAAAACTCACGTTAGCATATCAAAAAGTTACCTAAAAATATCATCTTCATTCAATCCAAAAAATTAATGATTGCGATATGGATTATTTAGGCTCAAAGTAAAGATTTTCAACATAGTTTTTCTAAATTTGAGGCTATTATATTTTCGCAATGCAAAACTACTTAGATTTACTTCAGCATATTTTAGATAACGGAACCGACAAAACCGACAGAACAGGAACAGGAACACGAAGCATTTTCGGGTATCAGCTCCGTTATGATTTGTCTAAAGGTTTTCCTCTGGTAACAACAAAAAAAGTTCACCTGAAATCTATCATTTACGAGCTTCTATGGTTCATTAAAGGAGAAACAAATATTAAATATCTTAAAGACAATGGTGTTTCCATTTGGGACGAATGGGCAGATGAAAATGGAGATTTGGGGCCTGTTTACGGAGCACAATGGCGTAGTTGGTCTGGTGCAGATGGTAAAGTAGTAGACCAGTTTTCGGAAGTAATTGAGCAGATTAAAACCAATCCCGATTCCAGAAGATTAATTGTTTCTGCATGGAATGCTGCAGAAATCCCCAATATGGCATTAGCACCATGTCATGCTTTATTTCAGTTTTATGTGGCAGACGGAAAATTATCTTTACAACTCTATCAAAGAAGTGCAGATGTTTTCTTGGGTGTTCCCTTCAATATTGCGAGTTATGCGCTTTTATTGATGATGGTCGCTCAGGTTACCGGTCTTGAAGTTGGAGATTATGTTCATAGTTTTGGAGATGTACATATTTACAACAATCATTTTGATCAGGTTAAAAAACAGCTTTCAAGAGAAACAAGAGCTTTACCCACAATGAAACTGAACCCAGAAATTAAAAATATTTTTGATTTTGATTTTGAAGATTTTACATTAGAAAACTACGATCCACATCCAGGGATAAAAGCACCGGTAGCGATATAAGTAATTATTTTTTGAATCATTTTCTTGAATATTTGAACAAGATTTTTTTTTTAAAAAAACATTCCACATTTTTTTATTGAAATGATAATTCAAAATCAATCATTCTTTTATTAAAAGTATTTCTCGGTTGTAAATATGAAAAATTTAATTTACTTAAAGTTAATACTGTTCTCTGCATTTTTCAATGCTCAGAATACTTCCGTATCTCTTGAACAGACTTTTCCTGAAAAATTTCCAGAGTATACTGTAGACGGTAAAGACGGTAAAAAAACATTCAAAGAAGAGTATAAGTATTTGGATTCTGTTAGTATTTACGGTTATGATTATCGCTCTCACGACAATCTGAAAATCCGGGGATTTCTTATTGAACCCAAAACAAAAGGAAAATTTCCGGTGATTATTTTCAACCGTGGTGGAAATCGTGACCTTGGTGCTGTAAGCATCGCTACACTTACCAATTTTTTATCTAAAATAGCTGCAAAAGGATTTATTATTATCGGTTCTCAGCTTCGGGGCAGCTCAAGAAGTGAAGGTAAGGATGAATTCGGCGGAAAAGATATTAATGATGTATTGCAATTATTAAATATTATAGATCATCAAACAAATGCAGATTCAAAAAAAATAGGAATGCTGGGAATTAGCAGAGGTTCCATGACTAATTTTCTGGTTTTGAAAGAAACAGACAGAATATCTGCCAATGCAACTATTGGTGGTATTGCAGATCTCAACCAGAAAGACAGACCGGAAATGTACGGGCTTTACAAAGAACTTATACCCGATTTTGAGAAAAATCCTACACTGGAACTCAATAAACGTTCTTCATTACTTGCAATTCCTCAAATAAAAAATAAGCAGCTGAAAAGTTTTATCATTCACGGAGCTAAAGATGAGAGAGTGAATGTAAGCAATGCTTTTGCCTTGTTCAATGAGCTTAATTCTAATCAGTTTTCTACAAAATTATTGGTATATGAAAATGACAATCATGGGATTAACAATCATACCAACGATATGATTAAACAATTAAATGCGTTTTTCAAAGAGTATCTCCAATAATCATAATGCAAAAATTAATTCTGTAACAATTTCAAAAAATTTCCTACTTATTACCTTAAAAATAACATCAATACATAAATTCGTAAGAATGAAAAAAATATTCATAACAGCACTTTTTCTGGGTGCACTATTTAATTCGAATGTAACTTTCGCTCAGACAGAAACTTCGGGAAGAACAGTTCCTTACAGAGCGACCCATACCAAAACTACAGAACTGAAGCACACCAAACTGAAGGTGAATTTCGACTATGAGAAAGAGCAGATGAATGGTGAAGAATGGCTTACTGCATCTCCTTTTTTCTACTCTACCAATGAACTTGTTCTGGATGCCAAAGGGATGCTGATTCATGAAGTTGCATTGGATAATAATGGTAAAAAAACACCTTTAAAGTATGAATATAAAAATGATGTTTTAAAAATTAATCTTGATAAAGTATATGCTCGAAACCAGGATTATACGGTTTATATTAAATACACATCTAGACCCAATGAAGTAAAACAGGAAGGAAGTGCAGCTATTAATGATGCCAAAGGTCTTTATTTCATTAATGCACAGGGGAAAGATCCGGATAAACCAACCCAAATATGGACGCAGGGAGAAACAGAATCTTCATCTGCTTGGTTTCCTACCATAGATAAACCCAACCAAAAAACCACTCAGGAAATTTACATGACTGTTCCAGACAAATATGTAACACTTTCCAACGGAATTCTAAAAAATTCTCAAAAAGAGGCCAATGGATTGAGAACCGACCATTGGGTGATGGATAAAAGACACTCCACCTATCTTTTCTTTATGGGTGTAGGAGAATATGCCGTAGTTAAAGACAAGTGGAAAAATGTTCCTGTAGATTATTATATTGAAAAAGAATATGAACCCTACGCAAAACAAATCTATGGGAATACTCCTGAAATGATAGATTTCTTTTCGAAAAAATTGGGTTACGATTATCCTTGGCAAAAATATGCACAGATTTCGGGTAGAGATTACGTAAGTGGTGCTATGGAAAATACAACTGCGACACTTCACGGGAGCGATATTTTACAAAAACCGGGACAATTAATAGATGAAAACAAATGGGAAGACACCATTGCCCACGAGCTTTTCCACCATTGGTTTGGAGATCTTGTAACCGCAGAAAGCTGGAGTAATCTTACCGTAAACGAATCTTTTGCCAACTATTCGGAGTATCTCTGGAACGAATTTAAGTATGGTAAAGATCAGGCAGATTATCACCAAATGGAAGATGTAAACCATTACATCCATAATCCTTCAGATTTCAAAAAAGATTTGGTAAGATTCAATTATAATTCCAGAGAAGATGTTTTTGATTTGGTAACCTATCAAAAAGGTGGTGGAATTTTACACATGCTACGAAATTACCTTGGAGACGATGCATTTTTTGCAGGAATTACAGATTATCTGAAAACCAACGAATATCAGGCGGCAGAAGCTCATCAGTTAAGATTATCTTTTGAAAAAGTTTCAGGTAAAGATTTGAACTGGTTTTTTAATCAGTGGTATTTCGGTAGCGGAAATCCAAAACTGAATTATACTTATAATTTTGAACCTGTAAAAAAACAGGTGACCGTAACCATTAACCAAACTCAGGATGAGCCTTTTCAGTTTCCTTTGGCTATTGATATTTACGAAAACGGTAAACCAAAAAGATATCAGGTTTGGGTAAATGCAGAAGCAAAAAATACATTTAATTTTGATGCGTCTAAAAACCCTGAACTTATCAACATCAATGCAGACGGAATTCTTCTTGCAGATGTTACAGAATCTAAAACTCCGGAGCAATATTTAGCCCAATTCTTAGGTTCTAAAGAATTTAAGAGTAAATACATTGCACTAACAGGAATTAAAGATCAGGTAGGAAAAAATCCCGCTGTCACAAAATTGTTGGCTGCTGCAGTAAAAGATCCATTTTTCAGAACAAGAATAAAGGCACTGGAACTTGTAGATCTGTCGAATGCAGAAATGATGAAAGCATTAGGAAGCGATGTTGAAAAACTGGCAACAAATGATCCTAAAACTTTGGTTCAGGGAGCGGCAATAGCAGCTTTGGCAAAAACAAAAGACAAAAAATATGTTCCGATTTTTGAAAAAGGAATTAATGCTGTATCCA
The DNA here is from genome assembly GCF_017808115.1 of Chryseobacterium sp. RR2-3-20. NCBI lineage: Bacteria > Pseudomonadati > Bacteroidota > Flavobacteriia > Flavobacteriales > Weeksellaceae > Chryseobacterium > Chryseobacterium sp. RR2-3-20. The sequence continues at coordinate 46,623 of NZ_JADQBD010000017.1, forward strand.
ATTCTGTAAAAGGCAACTCTTTGGCTGCAATTTTAGCAGTAGATCCTTCGAAAGCCAGTTCTTTGGCAGACAAGATTGATCTTGAAGGTGCTTCTGAAGACATGCTTTCGCAGTTATTACCAATCGTTGTAAAAAATAAAGTGACTTCCCAAATGGCGAATATTGCTCCTATTGCTGCTTTTTATCCATTTGTTAAATTTCAGGATCCGGAACTTGGAAAAGTTGCCGAAGAAGGATATAATTGGATTATGTCTTCGGATAATTTAAAAGCAACGACAAGCATTACCAAAATATTGGGTCAGGCAAAAGGTCAGATGGGAGAAAATCCTCAGGTAAAAATGATGATAAGCCAAATGCTGAAAGACGGACTAAGCAAAAAAATGGAATTATTAAAACAAAATCCAGGAAAAGCTTCCAGCATCAACCCTCAAATTGATGCTATTAATAAAGCTATTGATAATTTCAAATAAAAAATATTAACACATATTAGAAAGACCGGCTTTTAAAAATGCCGGTCTTTGTATTTATTATGGTATTCAATTTCATGATATAGAATCTGTATTTAATAACCTGAGTTCGGGATAAGGATTTATAAAATGCAATGGGTAAAAATATCTAATTTACATATGTTTAACATAAACCAAAGCGTAGAACTTACCAAAGCAACACTAAACTTTGTTTTATTTTACTAAAAAGTGCCATTGTATAGTTTAAAAGCATTTCAAAAAATAAACTTCTCTTGTTTTTGCAATAAAACAATCACTATCTGAATCTATATACTTATCGTAAATATAGATATCCTAAAAATTTAAAAATCAACTAAAAATAATTTCATAAGATACATATTTGCTAATTTAATATACATTTTAAATAAATTATACTCAAAATAAGTAAATTGCAATCTAATTAAATTTTTATGAAATTTAATTTCAAATCATTGAAACATATCTATAAAAAATTAATAATTATATGGAATTTCTAAACGGAATTAATGCATTAACCTTGGTATTTGTATCTATACTTATTTTTGCAATATCCTATCGTATTTACGGAATCTTTTTGGCAAACAAAGTACTTCGTCTTAACGACAGAAATACTACTCCTGCAATAGAATTTGCAGATGGTAAAGATTATGTTGCCACCAACAAAAATGTACTTTTTGGGCATCATTTTGCGGCAATTGCAGCAGCAGGGCCTCTTGTAGGACCAGTTTTGGCGGCTCAGTTCGGCTATCTTCCCGGAGCATTATGGATTTTAATCGGGTGCGTTCTAGGAGGCGGAGTTCACGACATGGTGGTACTTTTTGCTTCTGTAAGACATAAAGGGCAAAGTTTAGCAACGATTGCTTCCAAAGAGATTGGTAAAACAACCGGTACAGTTGCTGGTTTTGCAATTTTATTCATTTTAATTCTAACACTTGCCGGATTGTCTTTAGCATGTATTAATGCAATGCATGAAGCTTCCTGGTCTTTATTTACGGTTATTATAACCATGCCGATTGCCATCATCATGGGTTTAATAATGCGTTACAGAAAAAATTCGGTAACATTTGCAAGTATTTTAGGGGGTGTTTTATTAATTGCAGGAATTATTGGCGGACATAATCTTATGCAGAATGAAACCATAAATAATTTATTCAGTTGGGATATTACCACTATATCTATTGCCATTCCTCTTTACGGATTTTTAGCTTCGGTTTTACCGGTATGGTTATTATTGGTTCCAAGAGATTATTTATCCACTTATTTAAAAATTGGTACCATTATTATGCTTGCAATAGGTGTAATTGCAATTCATCCAACGATACAAATGCCGGCTCTTACTCAATTTGTAAATGGTGGCGGTCCTATTATCGGCGGACCCGTATTACCTTTCATTTTTATTGTTATTGCTTGTGGAGCTATATCAGGTTTTCATGCGGTAATTGCTACAGGAACTACTCCAAAAATGCTGAATAGAGAAAGAGAAATTCTTTTTGTAGGCTATGGAGCAATGTTAGTAGAAGGTTTTGTGGCTTTAATGGCACTAATTGCAGCGTGTACTTTAATGCCTGGAGATTATTTCGCTATTAATACACCAAAAGAAGTGTATGATACTTTCTTAGCAGCTCATCCAGATTTACACGGAGTAGATATAGGCTATTTTTCAGAAAAAATTGGTATTGACCTTCATGGAAGAACAGGAGGTGCCGTTTCTTTAGCGGTGGGTATGGCTCATATTTTCAATAAAATACCTTACATGGATCAGTTAATGGCATATTGGTACAACTTCGCCATTATGTTTGAAGCTGTATTTATATTAACCGCAATTGATGCTGGAACAAGAGTGGGAAGATTTTTCCTGCAGGAAATGTTGGGTTCCGTTATTCCAAAATTTAATGATAAGAACTGGACTCCCGGAATTATTATCAGCAGTTTGCTTTTTACTTTTGCATGGGGATATTTGGTTTTCACCGGAAATGTAAGCAGTATTTGGCCTTTATTCGGAATTAGTAATCAGTTACTTGCCGCGTGTGGTCTTATTGTATGTACAACAATGCTCATCAGACTCAACAGAGGAAAATATGCACTGTGTTCGGCAATTCCCGGTGTTTTTATGGCAGTTATTACCTTTTGGGCAGGTTATATACAAGTTACCACAATTTATATTCCGAAAGAACAGTATTTATTGGCTTCCCTTGCAATAATTGCAATGGTTTTAATGCTTGCCGTATTCATTGGAGCATTCAGAAAATGGTATAAACTTCTGCAGGTAAAAACATCGGAAACCGATTATTATGGAGAAACCGTAAAAGAATTGGTAGAAAGATAGTTTTTAACTTAATTTCAAGAAATAAAAAAGGTACAGAGTTTAATTCTGTACCTTTATTTTGTTTTAAACCTTTTTCAATATTCTATCATTGAATTGAAGAAAACTTATCTAAATCTTAGTAAGTTTTGCATATTTTAAGATCAGGTTTTTTTCTCCTTCATGTAAAAAAACAACTTTTGCTTTAATATTCTGAGGATCTGTTCCATCCAGAAAAGCTACTTCACCGACTCCGAAACGATCATGCCTTACCTTATCTCCCACTTCAATATCCTGAGAAGATGCACCGCTCGGATTGATGATTTTTGCAGTAGCTACAGGCTTCAGTTTACGTGGTTCTGCAATAGGCTTATCTTTGTCGGCTTTAGTAATTGTTTTTTTCTCTACTTTCTTAAAACTTCTGATTTCTGAAGGATGTTCATCGAAAATATTAGAGGAAATACCTGAATTATTGATGAATCTGCCCTGCATTGCCGGATTCAGAAACTCTATGTATTCCTCATCCACTTCACTCAAAAATCTAGATGGCTCTGCATCGGTAATTTTTCCCCACTGAAATCTGGAAACGGCGTAAGAGAAAAATGCCTGCTTTTCTGCCCTCGTTAAAGCAACATAAAACAACCGTCTTTCTTCTTCTAAATCTTCTCTGGTTGCAGAACTCATAAAGCTCGGAAAAAGATTTTCTTCCAACCCAACCAAATGTACTACCGGAAATTCCAGTCCTTTAGAAAGGTGGATAGTCATTAAAGAAACCGCATCGTCGGAATCGTCTTTTTTTTGTGTGTCTGCGGAAAGTGCAATATTTTCCAGAAAGTTGGGCAAACTCGGATCGCCATCTTCCAACTGCATTTGCTCATCGATAAAACCCTGCATAGAGTTCATCAATTCCTGTACATTCTCTACACGGGAAATACCTTCAGGAGTTTGGTCGTCTTTCAAAAATTTAATCAAACCACTTCTTTTCGCTACTTCCATGGCTACGTTATAAGCAGTTTCAGTTTTAAGCAATACCTGAAATGCTTTAATCATCGACCAAAAATCGCTCAATTTGGTAATAATACCATTATTAAAACCCAAATGCGGGGCATAAATAGGAAGATTATCTAAAACTTTAGATACAGAAAGATTCTGGGAATCGGCAAAAACAATGAGTTTATTCTGTGTAGTTTCACCAATTCCTCTGGCTGGATAATTGATGATTCTCATCAACGCTTCAGAGTCGTTTTGATTAATTAACAACCGTAGATACGCAATTAAATCCTTTACTTCTTTCCTTTGGTAAAAAGAAAGACCGCCATACACTTTGTACGGAATATTTTTTCTTCTCAGAGCGTCTTCAAAAGCTCTGGTTTGAGAATTGGTACGATAAAGAATGGCAAATTCTCCAAATTTTCTTTGGTCACGATTATGAAGTTCCCAAATGTTTCCGGCAACGAAATTGGCTTCATCGGCATCCGAAAGAGAACGGTAAACTTTAATTTTTTCACCTTCTTCATTTTCGCTGAACACATTTTTCTTAAACTGCTGAAGATTTTTTGAAATTACAACATTAGCAGCATTTACAATATTTTGTGTTGATCGGTAATTCTGCTCCAAAGAAACAGTTACGGCATCAGGATAGTCTTTTTTAAAATTTAAAATATTGTAAATATTCGCTCCTCGGAACGAATAAATAGATTGTGCATCATCTCCAACCACACAGATATTTTCGAACTTTGAAGCCAAAGCTTTTACAATTAAATACTGAGAATGATTGGTATCCTGATACTCATCTACCAAAATATATCTGAATCTGTCCTGATATTTTGCCAAAACTTCAGGAAATCTTGTAAGCAACTCATTGGTTTTCAAAAGCAGATCATCAAAATCCATTGAGCCGTTTCTATAACAAGCATCAACGTATTTTTCGTAGATTTTACCAAGAAATTTCATATTGGCTTTTTCGTCAGCCTCCAATAATTCGGGATTATTGTAATATGCTTTTACAGTGATAAGATTATTCTTATACGAAGAAATTCTTGCCTGAACTTTCTTTGGTTTATACAAATCTGCATCAATATTCAGGTCTTTTATTGCTTTTTTAATTACATTGAGGGCATCTTGCTGATCGTAGATGGTAAAATTGGATGGATATCCTAAATAATTGGCTTCGCTTCTGAGAATTCTTGCAAAAACCGAGTGAAAAGTTCCCATCCACAGACTTCTCGCATTGCTTTGCCCAACCACTTTTGCAATACGTTCCTTCATTTCTTTTGCAGCTTTGTTGGTAAAGGTTAAAGCAAGAATATTAAAAGGATCTATTCCATTGGTTATAAGATGGGCAATACGCATAGTGAGTACTCTGGTTTTACCCGAACCCGCTCCTGCGAGTACCATCAAAGGTCCTTCAAGTGTTGTAACAGCTTCATATTGTGATTCATTCAGTCCATTCAGATAATCCATACTACAAAAAAAATTTGGAAAACAAAAATAGTGTTTTATAAGGAGAATTCAAATTAGATGAATTTAAACATGCTGTTTTATAGATTATGGATATCAAAAAATCAGCGGTTTGGACTGCCCCCAAAAAGTTAGACACTTTTTAGGGGCATTTTTTATGGAAAGGAAAGAAAAATTTAGCGTTGCTTTCAAATTGGAATGTATAGAACTTC
>NZ_JADQBD010000180.1:0-715 GCF_017808115.1 Chryseobacterium sp. RR2-3-20
GCTCGACTAGTGAGCTGTTACGCACTCTTTAAATGAATGGCTGCTTCCAAGCCAACATCCTAGCTGTCAATGCAGTCCAACCGCGTTGTTTCAACTTAGTATAGATTTGGGGACCTTAGCTGTTGGTCCGGGTTCTTTCCCTTTCGGACATGGACCTTAGCACCCATGCCCTCACTGCCGACGAACATTTATTAGCATTCGGAGTTTGTCAGGAATTGGTAGGATTTGACTCCCCCGCATCCAATCAGTAGCTCTACCTCTAATAAACTTAACATCGACGCTGCACCTAAATGCATTTCGGAGAGTACGAGCTATCTCCCAGTTTGATTGGCCTTTCACCCCTACCCACAGGTCATCCGAAGACTTTTCAACGTCAACCGGTTCGGTCCTCCACTCTGTGTTACCAGAGCTTCAACCTGCCCATGGGTAGATCACAAGGTTTCGCGTCTAATCCTACTAACTATGCGCCCTATTCAGACTCGCTTTCGCTGCGCCTCCGGACCTTAAGTCCTTAAGCTCGCTAGTAAAATTAACTCGTAGGCTCATTATGCAAAAGGCACGCCGTCACACAATAAATGTGCTCCGACCGCTTGTAGGCGTACGGTTTCAGGTTCTCTTTCACCCTTCTATTCGAAGTGCTTTTCACCTTTCCTTCACAGTACTTGTTCACTATCGGTCTTTCAGGAGTATTTAGCCTTGGAGGATGGTCCCCCCA
>NZ_JADQBD010000181.1:0-700 GCF_017808115.1 Chryseobacterium sp. RR2-3-20
TCTTTTTAGGTGTTTCCATAATTAAATGTAATTCTTTTTTTGAAAACACTCCTTAACTTTTATACTATATAGTGTCTACTTTTTGCTGACGATTTACATTCTAAATGCATTTGGTTATGAGAGAGGGGATGATTTTAAATTATATTGTACAGTTTCTGCGATTACACGTAATTCACAAGGTTTAAAATTAAATATGCAATCTGATATTAGATACTTGTTTGAAAATTCTGATAAGGCAACTATTGGTGATTTCGTTGCTTGGTCTACAGAAACTTTGCATAATAGATTATTAGAAAAACATAACGAAACTTTTTGGGTTGCAGCTGATACACAAATTATAGACAATTTTGAACATTTTCAATTCAAAAAAGTTGAACATACTAAAAAGCCAATCGTTAGTCAATTTGATATACTTGTTGAACAAGGTATAATAACTTTAGATCACTTAATAAAAAGAAATAGTGCCGGTAGAGTTGTAGAAAAAGGTCCATTATTTAAGATTAGACCTAATGCTTTAAGTCTTCTTTTTCCACCAAGTGAAACTTATGATTTAATATAAAAATAGAATTTTTAAACTCCATAATTGTATTAGATTATGGAATGTAAATCGTCAGCAAAAAGTAGACACTATATAGTATAAAAGTTAAGGAGTGTTTTCAAAAAAAGAATTAGATTTGATTATGGAAACACCTAAAAAGAA
>NZ_JADQBD010000182.1:0-684 GCF_017808115.1 Chryseobacterium sp. RR2-3-20
AGAGGATGAAAACAGAAGACCTACTCAAGTTATTATTGCCTGAATACTTAATCGAATACTTCGATGTTATAAAATTTGAAGAGATTGAAGGCTTACTTCATCTTTATTTTGAAGAGAAAAATACAATCCCCAAAGAATTTTCCTCTTTACAACTTCAATCCAAGGGTTTTCACCAGCAAATAACTGTGGATGACTTTCCACTTCGGGGAAAAGCCGTACAGCTGCACATCAAACGCAGAAGATGGACGGATATAAAATCAGGCAAAATTCTACAAAGAGATTGGAATCTTATCGCTAAAGGAACCCGAATGACGCAGGATTTTGCCGAGTTCTTAAAAAAAATCAGCCGATACTAAAGCGCTTCCTTTAGAAACCATCGGAGAGATGTACGGTGTTAAAGGGAAAAAATTCCGAAGACAGTACAAAAAATCAATAAGTGACTTTAAAAATTGGAAGCAAAAACAACACGCCGAAGATTATATTCTCTATCCCGAAAACTGCTCTCCACAACTCTCTTTAGATGAATTAGCCTTATCGCAAGGTGAACTTTACACCGTATTGACATCCAAGCAAGCCAAAGGTAGAAAAGGGAGTATTGTTGCCATTATCAAAGGAACCAAAAGCGACGAAACTATCAATAAACTACTTAAAATCGATCGAAAATTAAGACTGAAAGTAAAAGAG
>NZ_JADQBD010000183.1:0-676 GCF_017808115.1 Chryseobacterium sp. RR2-3-20
GAACACTAACCTAAAATGTATATGCCGAGCTTTATATCCTAATTTTTAAAATGAAGATCAATTCTTCGGTTCTTGTTCTGTCCAGCGAAAACGTCTATCACTGTTTCTTCAAATCTTGGAGACGATCTCATGTCTTCTAACAAGGCACTTTCAATATTTATTAATGCTAAAGCTGAGAGTTTGTCTTGCTTTTGAGAATTCCGCAGATAAGTCTTTATTCTCTTTAAATATGAAAACGATCTTTCCGCGGAACTGCTTGTGGCAGGAATAGTCAAAATTAAACGACACAATTTTGATGACTCCGGGAAAACAGAAGATAATTGAAGGGACATAAGATATTGGTGAAGCTCAAAGACAGTGCTCTTTTTCATATCGGTATCACTATAAATCGCTGAAATTTCACTTTTTACACAATTTGCGTCAAAGAATGGTCCATATGTATCTACTAAAGAAGAAAAAAGTTCGTCGGGAAAACATTTTACGAATAAAGTAAATTGTGTGGAATCTAGAAGATTTAAGAATTGCAGTTTAGAAATTTCACTAAACCGTTGACTAATGTTCAAAATAATAACGTCCAAAACTTCATAAAACAATCGTGCGTAGGTACTTTTCTTATCTTCTTCAGGAATTGAATCCAAACGCATTCTTTTACTTGGTGGTTGATTTTCTAACACGA
>NZ_JADQBD010000184.1:0-673 GCF_017808115.1 Chryseobacterium sp. RR2-3-20
CCCCAATTTAGGCACATTCAAAAATAGAGTTTTTTGTTAATATTGTTTTGTTGTTGTTGTAAAAATTTTGTTGGAATGTGGGAAAATCTGCTGGATTGCGGAGGCTGATTTTTCCATATTTCAATAAAAAGCCCCTTGGTGATAAGTATTGCAAAGCACTATGCGGCCTTTCGTTGTTGTACATCCACATCCAGATTTCTGCATAAGTTCTCATCTCTTTTATGCTTTCAAATAGGTGAACATTTAAAAATTCGGTCCGAAAAGTCCTGTTAAACCGTTCAATGAGTGAGTTTTGGGTAGGTTTTCCCGGTTGAATAAAATGCAGTTCTATGTTCTGGTTGTTACACCAGTTTTTCAGTTTTTCGGCAATAAACTCCGGGCCATTATCCACTCTTATTTTTTCGGGTTTCCCTCGCCATTCTATGAGTTTTTCCAACTCAGCAATCACCCTTGCAGAGGGCAAACTTGTATCTATACTGATATTTAAAACCTCTCTGTTAAAGTCGTCAATAACATTCAAACTTCTCACGCTTTTTCCGTTTTCAAGCGTATCGTGCATAAAGTCCATGCTCCATGTGACATTGGGATAAATGGGACGTAAAAGTGGCTCTTTTATCCTTGCAGGAAGACGTTTCTTGCGTTTGTTTCTTAGATTAAGTTTCATCGAAGTATA
>NZ_JADQBD010000185.1:0-661 GCF_017808115.1 Chryseobacterium sp. RR2-3-20
TTCGAGATATTTGGACATTTGTGTATTTTTTTTAAAAGGGCTTATTGTCATTAATGGTTGAATAAATCAAAAAGGATAAGATTTTTTCGGGTATTTTCTTTTTTATCATTAGTTTAGAATGTAATACAAGTTAAGTAATAAGATTTTGGGTGAAAGTTTACGACAATGAAAAAATAATACCTGTCCCAATTTAGTTGATTCGAAAATTATTGGATTAGCCTGAACTTTATTGCAGATTTATTCGTAAATTTGATAGTACATTAAGCGTACAAATTTTAGGAAAAATTTCTACGATTCATTACCTTTCCAATGAGGCATTACAGTTTTATAATAATATTTTCCCTTCACCAAGAAAAATCGTAAAATACATAGACAAGCAAATATCGCCCTTGCCAGAAGTAAAGATAAAATTGGATATAATAAAATAAAACTGCCTAAATTGATATGTAATTTTTTAATGCATTTTTAAATGGGTTTCAAAATGTGTACCCCTATGCCTAATACAAGCACGTGCACGTTTTCTTATTTCAGTGCGCGTAATTCTATTGGAAAAGTTATTTTTTAAAATTACTGCTGCACTTTCAATTTTTTCAACTAGTTCATCTCGCGTTGTTATTTCGGTAGCATAAACAATGTCTTTCATGTGTCCCCAAACATAGAA
>NZ_JADQBD010000186.1:0-660 GCF_017808115.1 Chryseobacterium sp. RR2-3-20
TGGGCACAAAATAAGATTAGAGAAAATGGAACTTTCTTTGACAATGTCTTATTTACGGACGAAGTAACATTTCACAGAAATGGTTTTGTAAATAGACACAATTACCATTATTATGATACCGCTAATCCGCATAAACTTCGTATGAATAGCTTCCAGCACAACTGGACTTTAAATGTTTGGGGAGGAATTATTGGTGATTACGTAATTGGTCCACATTTTTTTGAAGAACGTGTAACAGGGACAGGATTTTTGGAATTTATTCAAAATGATTTTCCCAGGTTAATTGAACACCTACCAGATGCTGTAAAAAATGATATGTGGCTAAAGTTAGATGGTGCTTCTGTACATTTTCAAAGGGACGTTAGAAATCACTTAGATAATACTTTCCCTGATAGGTGGATAGGTAGATCAGGACCAGCTAATTGGCCAGCTAGATCACCGGATGTAACACCCATGGACTTTTTTAAGTGGCGGTTCATTAAATCTGAAGTTTATCGAATAGAAGCCACATCCAGAGACGACATGAGGGAAAGAATTCCGCAAGCTTTTCGAAAAATAACTACTGAAATGCTACAAAATGTCAGAAAGTCCTTTGCAGAGAGACTTCACGAGTGTATTTCAGAAAACGGACGCCAGTTTGAACATTTATTACACTAAATA
>NZ_JADQBD010000187.1:0-645 GCF_017808115.1 Chryseobacterium sp. RR2-3-20
ACCTTCCAAATCTTCTATTAGCTACCAGAATGGAAAACGAGATGCAGATTTGTTTAAAGACGTGTATTTCAAACTATTAGAACAATTAGGACAGCACACCAAACAAAAACGAGTAAAGCTGAAAATAAAAGTTCCCGTTTATCTATTAGATTCCACTCTTATTTCCCTGTGTCTTTCTTTATTTGATTGGGCAACGTATCGCACTAAGAAAGGAGCCGTGAAAATGCATACCTTACTTGAATACGATGGGAAACTTCCTGCTTATGTGAATATTACCAAAGGAAGCGTTGCTGATAACAAGGGAGCGGAAAACATTCCCTTAGAGAAAGGTGCGGTGATTGTAGCCGACCGTTTTTACAACGATTTTCCGATGCTTTCTATTTGGGACAGCAAAGGTGTTTTCTTCGTAATAAGACATAAAGAAAATCTGAAATTTGAAACTTTACAGGAACGAGAACTTCCACCAAAAGGAGCTCAAAGCATCCTAAAAGACGAAGAAATAGTACTCTCAAATCCTTTATCCAAAGAAAAATATCCAAAAAAATTAAGAAGAGTGGCTATTTGGGATAATGAAAACAAGCAAACCATTGAAATGATTTCCAATAATTTCTCTTGGGCTGCTTCTACCATAGCAGAATTATACAA
>NZ_JADQBD010000188.1:0-643 GCF_017808115.1 Chryseobacterium sp. RR2-3-20
ACACTAGTTTTTAGACACCTAGTATGATAAAAGTGAATTATAACGACATTGGGGGATTTCTGGGTCTTAGTAGAAAACACTTGCCAAAAAATTTTGAAATTGAACAATAAATCGCTATGTTACGTTGATATATGGCACGTCTGCAAAATCAAATAATCTCAGGAATGTACCTGTAACTTGGCAACACTGCATACGGTTCCAAAAAAAAATTGGGGTTAAAGAGTACTTTTACAGGGGAATTTAGAGGTACCAAAAGATCCATACTGTTCCATTTAAAATATTGTTGCCCGTTTTTGGCACAGTTTTAATGAACACTCTATACACATAAAAATAATTTCAGATTAAACCTTACTTCATGTAATTTTCGGTTACCAAGTTGTTTTAATCTCCAATCAAAAATAAACTTGTAAGGGAGGAAGGGAGAAATGGACACGCTGTATAATGGGTTGCAACGGCATACCGCACAAAAGACCTTCTCATCTTGCCGCAGAAGACACCTACATTACAAAGCAGGGCCGTATTTAAGATTTATTTCATTTAAATTGTAATTAAATAAATTTAGTTTTACTTTGAACTTTGAAAAAAATTAGGATTTGTTCAACTTACAATATGCCAATAACGACTTGAAACTGTAAATCATTAT
>NZ_JADQBD010000189.1:0-629 GCF_017808115.1 Chryseobacterium sp. RR2-3-20
TCTATGGCGTTGGTTGTTTTCGGGATTTTAGGATTTTTCAGGAACGAAAACATATTTGGCAAAGCCTTTCTGATAACCGAAAAACATCTTCTTACCATTTTATGCGTGTACCAGTATCTTCCGGTTTCTTGGCTGTATGATTTTTCATTCAAAAATTCTTTATGCTTTTCAGACCAATCCAAAAACTCTTTGATCCAATACTGTTTTTTAACTTCATTATCAATAAAATGAATTTTGCAGACAATTGCACGCAGCTCAAAACCAGCTACAGATTTTGGATAGGCGGAAAGCCATATTTTGCACATCCTCTGAATATGAACCAAACATCTCTGAACAGGAACTTTAGGACAAACTTTCCGGATGGCTTTCAGTAGAGATTTATCACCATCGCAGGTTATCCCACCGATTTTTATTCCCAAATTCAGAATATTTTCCAAATCCTCTTTGAGTTCTTCATAATGCTCTCCGTCAGTAATTCTGTAAAGTTGGGTTTGCTTAAAAACATTGTCTCTGTAAACTACTAGGCATATCTCATTGGAAAAATAAGTACCATCGATGAGTAAATAAACTTCTTTGTTCTGGCTGTAACTGAGTTTTGGAGCTTTACCAAGCATCACGTTAAAATACCG
>NZ_JADQBD010000018.1:0-49984 GCF_017808115.1 Chryseobacterium sp. RR2-3-20
TAAGTATTCAGGCAATAATAACTTGAGTAGGTCTTCTGTTTTCATCCTCTGCAAAAATATCAATTTTTAATATTAATCCCCAACTTTTGAAACTGATCCTAAAAAATCAATTTCAGTATTCGTATTAGGAGGTCTTTCTGTAATGTATTTATTCACGATTAGGATTTACAAACAATATGAGAAAGAGAAAAAAAGAAGAAATATATAAAAAGCACTACGGCTAACTTGGGTTTTGCAAGATGCGGTGTTGAAGGTGTTCTTAGAAAAGTTTCAGAAAATACCCACAAAAAACTTTTCCATTTTTTAGTTTTTTCGTAATTTTAAAAAATGGAAAAAGTTTTTGCTAGCGTTCGGTCACCTCTTGAAATTTCGGTTGCAGTAGCCCGCACCTCGCAAAGCCCCTTTCCGTTATCTGTAATCGTTCCAAAACCCTGTCAATAAATGAATTTTACCATTGAAAATAAAGGCGATGTTTCAAACGAATTTCTAAAAAGAGGAATTAAAGATTTTAAAGGTGCGTGTGACTTTATCTCAAAACTTCCTTACAAGAGGAATAGAAACAAGAAGAGCCTTTTATGCGTATTTGAAGATAAAGCTGGAACTTGTAGCACGAAACATTCAACTCTACGAAAACTGGCACTTGAAAATGATAGGAATGACATTAAACTGATTCTTGGTATTTTTAAGATGGATGCTGAATACACCAAAAAGATTGAAAATACACTGAATGAATATGATCTTGAATATATTCCTGAGGCACATAACTATTTAAAGATTGTGAACGAATATTATGATTTCACAAATCCGAATTCTCAGTATTCTGACCTTGAAGATAAAATATTAGAAGAAAGTGAAATAGAATACAACGAAATATATGAAGAAAAAATCAAAACTCATAAACTCTTTTTTGAAAAATGGATACAAGATAAACCGCAATTCGATCTAGAAAAAATTTGGGAGGTAAGAGAAAAGTGTATATTTGACTTGCAAAATTGAAATTACGACTACAGATAACATTGTATTTGCAAAAGGCGGGGTTGAATATATAATAAAAAAACGCGATGCATTTAGTCGCAACTTGCTTTTCATATTGTATTTTTTTGTAATTTAACAATCTGAAAAAGCAATTTGCTTCGTTCGGTCGAAATTGAAGTTTCAGTTAAATTTAGCCCGCCCTTCGCAAATACTTTTTCCGTTATCGGCAATCCTACCAAAAATCCGCATAAATGAAGAAAATATTTGAAACTGAGAGATTGATATTAAGAGAATTAAATACTGATGATGCTAAAAATTTTTATGAATTGAACCTAAATCCAAATGTCATAAAATATACAGGTGACAAAGCATTTAAAAATGAAAGCGAAGCCAAAAATTTTCTTGAAAATTACAAAGATTATAAACATAACGGTTATGGAAGATGGGCGGTAATTGAAAAATCAACAAATAAATTTCTTGGATGGTGCGGATTAAAATTTGGAGAAATTGATAATGAAACAGATATTGGATTTCGATTTTTTGAAGAGGAATGGAATAAAGGTTATGCAACCGAGAGTGCAAAAGAATGCTTAACATATGGTTTTGAAAATCTAAAACTGAAAAAAATTATTGGACGAGCAATGAAAGATAATATTGGCTCAATAAAAGTGCTTGAAAAAATTGGTCTAGAATATGAAAAAGATGTAAACTTTGACGGACAAGATGCAGTCATTTATAAAATTGAAAAATAAATCGCAATAAAAGGACTGCCGATAACATAGTATTATATCAAATCTTATTGCAGAGTGCTTTAAACACTACATTTCCTTACTCTCTTATCTCGATAGGTAGAACATAAGGAGAACAAATCAGAAAACATCGATAAACAGATAGATTCCTGCCTTATTCTGTTTTGCAAGGAAATTTAACTGCTGATATTCAGCAAGCATAGAACAATAGTAAGAATGGCTTGCTTTAGCAAAGCCTTTATTTATTAATAGTTCATTCAGACATTCGCCGGTCGGCAGAATGACATAAGCCAAATCTCTCAGCCAAAAATCTGTCCGGTTATCCAATTCTGTTAAAAGTGTTATCCGTGTTCCTGGTGGACAAACTTGCAGAACATAATCCAAAGACATCAAACCATATTGAAGCAGTAAACTGGCAGGTATGCCTGTTTTCGCTTCATCCTCACGCATTTTTCTCGAAAAATGAACTTCCGGTGCATCCAATCCGTAAAGTCGTATTTCGCGCCTTTCCTGTGTGAATTCTTGTTTTACTTTCAGACTGTCTCCGTCCACGACTTCTTCCACTATCCAAAAAGTTTCCATATGGCTGTTAGGGATTTGGAAATATTTTAGACTTTCATTTCCTGTTGTGCTGCTCTCCGTTTCGTTAGCATTTGCACTTATTGCACTGTATTTCATTGGTTTTCAGTGTTTTAACTATTGTTTTTATAAAGGTAATGAATGATATTTGTATCTGTCTAGACAACAGTGTTTTTCTCTCTTTTCTAATTTTTAAAATTTAAAACAATGGCAAGACAAAAAGGCCTCATGAAATACGTCGGAACAATCGGTGACGTTAGGCATTTTAAAATCAAAGGTCAGGAAGGATTTTTCGCCGGTATGGTCGGCGGTCCAACTGCACAGCAGGTGCACTCTGCACCGGAGTTCGAAAGAACACGCGAAAATATGAACGAATTTGGAGGTTGCGCCAAGGTTGGTAAATCGTTAAGAACGGCTCTCTCCGCTCTTATGGGAAAATTTACGGATCCACAGGTAACCGGTCGTTTAACTTCTATCATGAAGAAAATCAATCTGGAGGACGGAACCGAAGCCAGAGGTTACCGAAAAGTTGAAGTGTCCACTCAGAGGAATTATTTGCTTGGATTTGAATTCAACAAAAATCTTTCTATCTCCGGTATTTTTAATGCTCCTTACGACATCGAGCCGGATGCAGGAAGAACTTCTTCAGATTTTATCGTGGCGGCGTTTAATCCTGCTGATCTGATTACTGCTCCTTCAGGTGCAACTCATTTCAGACTGATTAACGCGATCTCGGTTCTTTCTGATTTTTCTTACAATCCGACCACAGGAACCTACGAACCTGATGACATGGTGAACAATGAGCTGACAAACATCGCTTATTCCCCGTACATTCCGTTGAATGTTCCTTATGCAGGTGATACCATTACAGCAACACTTCCGGGCGCTCCTGTTTTGGACAATAAAGTTTCGGTGGTTCAGTGTATCGGCATTGAGTTCTTTCAGGAAGTTAACGGAAATTATTATCCTTTCGCCTCCGGAAACTGTCTCAAAATTGAGGAAGTATTTTAGGATAAAATCTTCAAAGGGCTTCCCGAACAGGGAAGCCTTTTTTGTTTCACTTTACTATTTCACAAATACTTAATCAGTTATGAAAACAAAAATCATCAGAGTTGCAGAAGGCAAAAATTCTACACTCTCGCATTTATACATTGACGGCATTTTCCAGTGTTTTCTCCTGGAAGATAAAATCAGAGCCGTTAAGATTATGAAGCAAACTGCTATTCCGGAAGGTGTCTTTAGGTTAAGACTCAACACTTGGGGCGGAATGAATAAAACCTATTTTCCGAAATACAGACCAATTCACAAAGGAATGATTGAGATTGCCGAACTTCCGACCTTTTCTGCAGTCTATATTCACATTGGAAACACGATTGAACACACTGCAGGCTGTCCGCTTGTCGGACTGTCTTACATTAAAAAAGACGGCGATTATCAGGTTTTGCAAAGCGTGGACGCTTACAAGCAGGTTTACAAAAAACTGTATGAAGCCGCGACCGGAAAAGATAATCAGATTGAAATCAGTAATAATTTTCAATTCTAAGAAATGAACATTATGGAAAATGAAATCACAGTGAGCGTGTTCTTTGGTTTTATCAGCAGTGTTCTTTTGGCGGTAGTCGCCTACTTTATACGGCAACTGCACACCGACTTTAAAAGTATGGAAAAGGATATGTCGGAAGTTAAGACCATGGCTCTGGTCATCAAAACCGAGTTTAAGAACAGTTACGATCTTCTAAATCAGAAGGTTGAATATTTGGAACAAAGAATCAATAAAATCGAGTTGAATCAAATTAAAAATCAAGACAATGAAAAATAGAAACCTAAATTTAGTGGATCGCGTATTGGAACCAACACCAAAATGGTTCAGAATTGTGCGTAATCTTGGACTGGCGTTGTCAGCGGTTGGCGGTGTTCTTGTGGCTGCTCCGGTGGCTCTTCCTGCAGCAGTCGTTTCCGTCGGTGGGTATTTGCTTTTAGGCGGCTCCATCATCGGGGCGGTCAGTCAGACTGCAATCAGTTCTGAAGAGTATGGCGAAAAATCCCGAAAATCGGGCGAAAATTCGTCCGAAAATTCACCCGGTGAGTCAGGAAATCAGCCATAGACAGGCGCTTATCTTCAACGAAATCCATTCAGGCCGGTTCAAAAGACCGGCTTTATTATTTGCTTTCCTCCGTTTGCACCGTTTCTTATAAAGGGGCGAAATATGTATGCTTTATGTTGCGCTTATCGGTTAAATCAGGGTGAATCAAGTCAAAGTCAGGGTGTGGAAAAATCAGCGTTGGCATCCGGTGGCTGGTCGGCGCGTTAAAATTTTAGATCTTAGGTAAATAAAAAACTTCCCGAAGGAAGTTTTTTGAGTTTAGATTGAAAAATAATATTTGCGAACGAGCGAATCTCTTAATTGCTTGAGCAGTTCGGACTGCTTCTGCATCTTCTGCTCCAATTCCCACGTGGATTTGATTTTGTTAACCATTTCCGGGTTTCTAGTTGCTTTTTCAATGCCGGGCTGGATCCAGTTGCGAAGCAAGATTTTGAGATCCGAAAGGCGAAGCATTTCGATAACGCTTCCGCAAAGGTGCGGGTGGAAAAAGCCATGCTTCCAAAAGGCGTAAAAAGTCCAATAGTAGGTTTCGAGTTCTTCCGTACTGGTAACGTAAATGATGTGGCAGTTCGGGCAGGGTTCAAGCATTGGTTTTCCTGCGTTTCTTCCTCTTGAAAGGATGTAAAGAGCTGTTTCCGGGGCTGGGCTGTGGACTGAGTACGTCCGTACTTTGTGTGTGAGCATAATTTTGGTTTAAAAAATTTTGCTCCGCTGAAAATTTTTCAAAAGAAAAAAAAGAAAAAAAGAAAGTGCTCCGACCGTGTGGAAGGAAAATGCGATGCAATATTTTTTTGCAAAAAAGATGGACGTATTATTTTTCACGGCTATCTTTTTTTGCAAAAAACCCTTTAGGGCTTGATATTGTCAACGCATTTTCCTGACTACAGAACTTTACTTTCTTTTTTTTTATTTTTTCTTATCCGAAATCTTCTATTTATGGGAATTTGAAAACTCGATATTGGCAGATATTTGCTTATTATGCAGACACTCAAAGCGGTGGGAAGAAATGGAAAAGACACCTGTATGGCGCACCGAATACTTGGAGGGGCGGCATACTGGTGTGCGCGGTGACGGAAGTGTATAGACGGCAGAGAAAAACTGTTCTTCAGGAACAGTAAAGTGAATGACGGCTATATTCTGTAGAAAATTGGGAAGCTGTGGGAAAGAACTCTCTTTAAAAGACCGAAATTTTCAAATGATATTGCACTCAAAGCGAGGAAAAGCGATGGAAAAGACAGGTGCATAGTGCTGTGAAGACTTGGAAGAGTGCTATGCTCCTGTGAGCGGTGGTGTTTTTGTATGGACGGCTCGTCCGTGCATATAAAAACACCACTTGGGAAAGCGATGGCAAAACGGGGTAAACACTTCGCAGAAAAATGGTGCGTGACGAAATTGTCAACTTGCATAAATCTTCCTTATTTGCCTGAACTGTAACAGCGGTTGCAAAGACAGCGGTATGGAGGGCGGAAAGAAAATGCTTTTGCTTAGAAATTTCAGCACGCGCCATAAACACACTGAAAACCATAGCCTATGAAACTCAAGTGTTTTTGGTGTGTGGTGAAAATATGGCGGCTGCTAAAGCAATTTTCTTCAGTATGGAATACTACTGTGCGTGGTGACGAAAGCGACTGTATTGCCACTAAACTTATCCGCTGAAAAAAAGCAATACATTGGCTGTAGGAACTGGATAAATCCCGAAACTCTCTGCACCATTTTTCTGCATCCTTAGCAGGGTTGGTGGGGATATGTAGGTTTTGAATTGTGGAACTGAACGTGTAAATTATAACTGCATGAGCGGCTGGAAGGCGTTGGAGCAAAAGGGCTTCGCCCGTTGCAAGGAAAGCATTTTACATAATCTCAAATTATGGGCAATGATGTGGTTGCATTTGCACGTAAGGGAGCTTGCGGACTGGAGGGCAACGTTTTGCGCCGGCAATTTGACCATAATTTCGATTATGTAACTTGCTGTGGCAGAGCGGGGATATATAATCTGAACTGTAATTTATTCCTTTTTTAATGTCCGTTCAAAATCATCACATAATTGGTTGAGAATATCTTTGGTTTCACGAATGAAGAAATCGCCTAATGTTTTATTCTTTATGGTAAACTTGCGGTAGATTTTAGAAAAATCTGCATAGATCTCATCCTGCGAAAATGCAGAGCCTGAATCTAAAATTTTTGCTATCAAACGCTTGCCCGTATCTTCCTGCTTTACAAATTGAAAAAGAGTGGAAATCTTCTCTTCAAAATCTTTGATTAATTCTTCAACGGCTTCTTCTTCCTGATTTCTTTTTTCAATAACTTTCAGAATATTGTAGCGGTATTTTTTATCGTCTCCATAATCTCCCCGTGACTCTGCTACTACTTTTTTCTTTTCTTTTTGCTCATATTCCTGAGGAATTACAATACCAATACGGTTGTCAAAATAAATTTCAACATCATCAATAATTTCTCCTGTGCGGTTGATTTGGTTGTAAATGATATTGTACCGGTGCCAAAACTCCAAAAACAGTTTTTCTGAGTATTTCTTATTCAGTTCAATAACAAATTCAATGAGATTCAAAATTCTGAAATACTTCTGAATTGCTACTTTTAACTGTTTTGCTTCCTGCTTGTTATTTCGAATATAATCATCAAAGCCCTCTTCAATCTGCATTATCATACTTACATCCGGTTCTTTGCTGTGGTAAGCCGTGAATATTGGAAAATACTTTTTGAAAAGCATATCTTTCTGCAAATCAGAATAAATCACCTCCAATTTTTCTTCATCGCCCAAAGGATCGAAATCTGAAACTACCACATTGCTGAAGTGTTCAAATGCTTTTTTAATATTCTGAACATTGACGTTTTTGTAAGAAAAATCTATGATTTTACAATCGTTTTTGTATTTGGTTGTTCTGTTTACGCGAGAAATGGTCTGTATGGCATTTATACCACGGATCTCTTTATCCAAAAACAAGGTATGTAGTTTCTGTTCGTCAAAACCTGTCTGCAATTTATCTACCACGATAATAATACCGTTTTTGGATGTTTTAAAATTCTGCAAAACCCTTTCCTCACTTAAACCACCATTTAATGAACTGCAACTTGCATAATCCTGACTATCGGAATAAATAATATAAACAGGTGCATCTGCAAATCTTTCATATTTAGGATTTCCAACTGTCTCCTGATAAAATTTAGAAATAAAGTTTTTGTATTTAATTGCCGCCGGAATGGAACTTACCGCTAACATTGCTTTTGCAGTTCCTCTGATATTGTGATATACAGTGGTTACCAGTCTTTCGACCACGAATTTAGAAATCGCTTCAATACGATGTGGATTTTGATAAATTTTCTTTTTTCTTATCGCATACTTTTTACCGTACTCATCAATTCCTGTATCTGTTCCTTCGGGAATTTCTTCCAATTCATACCCTAAATCATTTTCAAAACCTTCCAATTCGTTATCAGGTATTTCAAAAAACATTTTTGCGGAAACAGGCACAATCCCTTTTATTGGATTTAGAATATATCCATCTGAAATTGCCTCTTTCATCGTATAACTATCAAAAGGCACCCATATTTTTTCGGCTTCCGCATATTTGTTAAACTCCCCGAAACGCGCCAATGTATGGTCACTTGGTGTAGCAGTAAAACCTACGATTAGATTTTTTTTGGTATGGATTTTTTTGTATTTATCATTATTATCAAAACTGCTCTGCAATTCATCGAACACACTCAACATATCTTCGTGTTGCGTTCCACTGTTGCTTCGGTGTATTTCATCTATCAGAAAAGCAATACGCAATTTGGAAAGTTTTTCTACTGTGGAAGCATCCAAAATATTATCAACCGAACTGAACTTCTGAAGATTTACCACCACAATTCTTTTATCGGAACTCAAAGCATCGATAAAACTTTTTCGGTCTGTCGCTTCAATGAACATTGATTTCTGAATGTTCATATTATGCATTTTGCTGTCCAATTGGTCGCGTAACTGCAATCTATCCACCACCAACATTACTTTATCATAAATGAATTCGCCGTCTTTCCGCAAATCTTTTAACTGCAATGCGAGCCAACCAATGATATTACTTTTTCCGAAACCGGCAGCATACTGTAAAAGGAGCGAATAAATTGTTTTGTTGTTCTGATATTTTAATCTCTTGGCAATGAGTTCCTGAATTTGTGCAGTTCCTAGACCTTTGTCCAAAAGCTCTTTTTCCAATTTTTTGATAAAATATTCGGGGTATGCTTCATTAGCAAGAAATTCATCAATTTTGGTAAGTACTTTATCCGCTCCAAATTTCTGTTTTGGGCGCGGAGCAATTAATTTACCGTCGTTGTGTTTGTATTCCTTTGTTCTGCTGCCTTCTTTTTTTATGAGTTCCCGCTCAATGAAATTGTAGTAGAGGATTTCTTTTTCCACCATTCTTTTGTCATAAAGGGAGCGGAAAACCTCTTCAAATTTTTCAATTTTGGAACCTTCACGATTTCTTAACGGATAAGGTTTGAATTCATTCAGGAATTTTTTTTCATAATCTGTAAAATCAAAACTTCCATCGGTTACAGACTGTTTTATTTCATCTAAAAGTATTGAAACATTCCGAATTACATAAGTATCGGAAAGGTCTGTAGAAGTAATGTGAACAGCTTTTTCGAATATATGGAGGAAGTCTTTGCGAATAGATTGTGAGGTGTCGTTTTTATCGGCCACCACCAAATATTGCTGCACTGCATTTTGGTAATCTTTCATCACTTTTCCACGACCATTTTTCAGTGCGGTTTGGCTGTTCCAATTGCTTTTCAGTTCGCTGTAGCCAAAGAAAATTCCGTTTACAAAAAATGTAAGGTCGGGACGGAATGAATACTGTTGTTTGCCTTCGTATTTGTAAGTATAAGGAAGTTCCTGAACAACAGTAAAAATATTCTCGTCAAACAATGCATCTTCTTTCAAAACACTTCCGCTGGGATAGAACAAATGGAGTTTTACCCCTTCAAAAGTTACCGATTTATTGGTGTTGAGAAACACCGCCATATTCATAGACGATTTTATTTTGTCGTCTAAAAAAACGGTAAATGCGTCCATCAGTTCTTTTTCGGAACCAAATTTTTTTAGGAGTTTTTTGTAATTTACCTTATTGAGAGAGGTTTCGGAAATGAAAGACCTCAAATCTTCAGTAATAAAAAATGAGGGTGAAACGGTGTTTGCTTTTGCTTCACGGTATTTTAAACCATCGGTTCGTTCGCATAGGAAGTTGATAAGGTATTTTTCCTGAAGGTCAAGTTCTTTCATAGTTTTTTTAGTTTGAAAATAATGGTTCTGCTTTCCAATCGAGTAAATTTCCTTTTCCATCTGATGGAATTCCCAAATATTCTATCGGAACTTCACTGTATTTTTTTAGCAAATCATCTAATCTTACGGTGAAATCATTTTTTTGTCCGGATGCATCCATTAGATATTTCAAGGCGCAAATAAAATAGAATGTTCTTCGGTTGTTATTATACCTGTTGCTTACCCAATTTCCCTTCGGCTTTAACAAAAGAGAAGGTTCAATTGCCAAATCTTTGTTCCAAAGCCGCGAATGATGGGCACAAATATTTCGCACATAAGTTAAGGAATGTAGCCAAGACTGAAAAACGGTGTGGTGAAGTTTGAAGTAATCTGCAATTAACTTTTTATCGTCATTATGCCGAAGACCTTTATAGAAACCAGACAGTTCGCCAATGGTAAGCAGTTCAAAACACATCCAAGCAGGTGGATTCGCAGGTTTATGGTAATTATCGGTATAATGTTTTATGAAAACCTCGGGTTTACGGTTTGTTTTTGCTTTCTGAATAATATCCTGAAAACTTGAATGGGGGTCTACCAATTTTCCAAACTTGTTGTAATGGGCAGAGATAAAAATTCTCGGGTCATCCTGCCAATGCGAGTTGTTGTATTTAATCGCCAATTGATAGATAAATTGGGTTCTGATTGCCACTTCAACCCTTTCAATACAATCAAAAACAAACAGACGAAGTTCTCGGTCGAATGCGTAGGTTTTTAGCACCTGTTCCCAAGTAGTTCCTGCATCAAAAGTATCTTTTATTTTTTGATAAGGGATAAAATAGGCACTAAAACGGTAGTAACTAATCTGCTCTAAAACAGATATGGCTTTGGGTTCATCGGCAACCACTAAACCTCTTTTTTTAAGAAGTTGCAATTGGTCCTGAAACAGTAACGGCGGTTTCTGATATTCTTTCTTACTCATGGGTGTATAAAAAGAGAAGACCCTCCAAGTGTGCATTGTTAAGAGGCAAGGAGGGTGTATTATCTTTAGTTGAAAAACTTTCTATATCAATATGCTTTCTAAATCTGAAAAGCACTTTTGTAATGCAAATGTAAGACAAGTGTAAGACTTTTGCAAGAAGTTTGTTAACAAATATGTAAACATTTGAGTAAACCATAATACAAACACTGTGCTAAACCACTTTTATTTTACCTGTAACCGCATCATTGATGAGCACTTTGCGAAGATGCTGAAGCGTGGCGATTTGGGTTTGCAGATTGGCGACAATTTTGTCTATGGTTGCGGTTTTTTGATCGAGGTAGTCTGCGATTTGGCGTTGTTCTTCGTAAGTTGGATATACAATATCAAAAAATTTAACATCTTCTTGATTGATGCCTCCTTGCGCACCACCTGTCATTAAAGTTCTAATCTTTTCTTTTCCTGAAATTAGAAAATAAAAATAAAATCTTTCAAATAAATTTTTCTTTTTACTCATTGCAACAATAGACTGATTTATCGCTGTTTCAAAATGCAAATAACCAATATTTGAACAAGTAGCACCTGTTAAAGCAATTAAGATTGAATTTGGACTTGCGATTTTAGTTCCACTAAATGCATCTTCTGAAATATAATCCTCGACACATTCTAATGTAACTTCATTATTTTGCACTTTACCGGAAGGAATCCAAGGAAAATCCCCACTCCAAAATTCCTTTTCTTTTGTTGAAGGTGTTCCGCCTGAAATGGTATTAAAAACATCTTTAACCCTTTTCACTTCCCAGTGTTTCGGAATTTTGCCAATCCAGTCTATTTCACTATCCTTTAATTCCACCTTATTGTCCAAACCTTTTGTAACTGCTTTGTTGATGATGGCTTTTCGGAGTTTTTTGTAGGTTTCTATTTTTTGGTTTAGGAGTTCGGTTTTTTTATCAATGGTGCTGGTTTTTAGGTCAAGATAATTGGCGATGGCGGTTTGTTCGGGAAGTGGCGGTAAAAATATTTCAAAATTATTGATATCTTTTTGAAATAAATGAGGAACTCCCATTCCATCTTTTTTTAATTGAATTATTTCTTGGATAAAATTTGAATTAAGGAAATAATAAATAAAAACCGAATTTTGATTTTTGAAACGTAAAACGGCAATTGAACTGTTCACTGTTCCTTCTGACGGCAGATTTTTAATAACATTCACAATACCTAAAGTTGAACCATCTTTCACTAGTAGAACATCATTAATCTGAAGCATAATTTCAGGTGATTCAAAATATCTTTCTGCTGTAATATAGTTTACGTTAGTAAAGTCGATTTCAATATCTTTAATATTAGGTGTGGATAAAAAGAAAAATCCTTCATCAACATATTCTGATGCTTTTAGTGCTTTCCAACCAACCCTTCCATTTACACTCCCAATATTTTTTATCCGATCAATTTTCCAATGTGTGGGGATTTGGATATTAGATTCCATTATCATACCTCCAACTCTTTTTCAAGATTTTCCAACTCCACTTCCAACGCCATAAGATTTGCTCGCAGTTCGTCCAAATCCTGCAGTTCTTCGGGTTTGTAAAACACTTTGTTGAAGTTCAGTTCTACACCTACCGTATTTTCAAGATACTCAAAAGGTTTGGTCACGTATTTCGCCATAAATGCTTCTATATTTTTACGGTTTTCAGTTTCATTGGGCGAAAACGGGATGATTTCATAATCTTTCTGCGTGTCTTTCACCAATTCTGCCCAAACCGTAATTTTTGCGTCTTTTGTTTTGGTGGCTTTTGTGTATTTGGATTTTATGAGGATTTTGCCGTTTCCGAGGTATTCTTTTTGCTGATTTTTACCTGTTGCAACAATGGTTTCTCGCTTTTTGTCCCAAGTGTAGGCGTTTCCATCTTCGTCAATCGCAATAAATGCATCGTCGGTATAATCAAAACTTGCCACAAAACTTTTGAAATAGCCGTTGTAGAAATCTTCTAAAGTGGGATATTCTTCTTTATCATATTTCCACTCTTTACGCGGATTGATTGATTTTGCGTTTTGCAAATTCAGCGTGTCAAGAATAGCTAGAGATTTTAAGTCTAGTTTAATGGCTTTTTCTTCTACTACATCACCGTTTCTAGAAATTTTATCGGGCATTTCTATAGATTTACCTTCAAAGTCCACATTCGTAAGCAAGATTGCCTGTTTGTTGTAATAGAATTCCCATTTATCAAAAACTTTTGCGTATTCGGTATCTTCAAAATTAATGAAGGCATCTACAATAGTTTTGCGGTTTTCGGCATTCATCTGTCTGCGTTTTTTACCTTTAGATTTTTTTAATCCTTCCCAAAAATCGCTTCCGTTGATGAGTATCACCTTGTCCTGTCTTTCGGCAGGTTTATTTTTGTTGAACACCCACAAATACGTGTATATACCTGTATTGAAAAATTCGTCTGTCGGCATTTGTATGATGGCTTCCACCCAATCATTATCAAAGAAATATTTTCGGATATTGCTTTCGCCACTTCCTGCATCACCACTAAACAAAGTAGAGCCATTGTGAACAACTACTGCAAAACCATTATCGTCATTCAGTTTGGAAAGAATATGTTGGGTAAACAAAAACTGTCCGTCTGAAATAGAAGGTAATGCCATAAAGCGACCTGTTTGGTCGTTGGTAATTTCTTTTTGATAACCTTTCCAATCCACACCATAAGGCGGATTTGCGACTGCGATGTTGAAGGATTTATCGTAAAATTTTCCTGTATCGGTTAAGGTATTTCCGTATTCTATGGAAGTGTCTTTTCTGAAACGGCTTTCAATTTTTGCGAGTGCATAAAGTGTGTCATTCCATTCCTGACCGTAAGTTGCGGTAGGTCGGGAAAAATTTTCCTGAATTTTATCTTCCACCCCAAAAAGCAGGTTTCCGCCGCCACAGGTTGGATCGTAAATGGTAAGAAACTGTCCGTTGTCCTCTATTTTAGAGGTGATTAATTCTGAAATCAAAGCAATAATATCATCCGGTGTATACTGTTCTCCGGCAGTTTCCGCTGAAATATCCGCCCATTTTCTTTTGATATGCTCTTCTAAAGTTGTGATTTCGGAATTGTTGAACGGTGTAAGGTCAATTTCACTCCAAGCTTTTACGGTATCGAAAAGTATTCTCTTTTTTTTCAGTAATCCTGCAGTTCCTGAAATATCTAAGAATTTTTCTTCTTCGTTACCTTTATCTACCCCCAAAAGGAATTTGGTTTCGCTATCAAACGCTTTTAGATAAGCATCAAAATCGGCATCAAAACTTTTGTCATTTTTGGCAATGTCTTTCAGCGTAATTCCCTTGCGAATAACATAATCGTTATAGCCTAAACCTTCAAGTTTGAACACTTCAATGAAATCATCCATATCATCTTTTCCCATTTCGACTGCCAATTTATCCGCTTCGCGAATAAGCCTACTTTCTACCATTAAAAGGGCGAAAAAAGGCATCATAAATTTCGGGAAATCGCTCTGCTTTATACCGGCACCAATTAAGAGGTCGGCGGTTTTCCAAACATCGCTTTCGTATTTTAATATATTGATAATCATTGAATTGTATTGGTTATTATGATAAGATTTTTAAATTATTGCTAAAACTTCAAAAATACAAAATGCAAACGAGAGAAAAAAAGGGAAATTGAAAAAAGTAAGTAAAGTAAGTAAGTTTTGAAACAAAACTTTTTTAAAAAATTTTGTTGAAAAAAAACTATTTAAAACAATGAAGTTATGGGAAAAGTAGGGAAGTGTGGAGAGCCGTTTGCACTGTAAACATCTATTTCAGCATTTTTTTTCTGAAAGAAAAAATAAAAATTTTCTTTTGCCGAACTTTGGTTACTTTACTTACTTTCTACAAAAAATGAAAAGCAGAGCAAATAAAGGTGAAAGCATTTCAAATTATAAGAAATCACTTTTTGTTTTTTAATTTCTCATATAAAGTTCGAGTGTATCTACCTTCAACCTAACCTGTAACCATTTTCTGAGTTTTTGTTTTTCGGCTTCCGGGAGTTCTTTTTCAGATTCGTATATCGCTACAGGAATTACAGCAGCAGAATCAGCATCAGAAAGTATTTCTTGCTTTGCAGCAGAAAGTGACTTCAAGTCGGGGAATATTGCTTTGGCTTCGGAATAAAGATTTTCTGTATTGAAGGTATAGCGGTCTATTTTGGCGTTCAATTCGGCAGCGATTTTTGCAGCGTCATTGCCGGCTTCATTATTCTGAATTTTATTGGCTTTGGCGAGGAAAGCACTGTCCTGACGAATAATCAGTTTGGTATTTTCTAAACCGAAATCTGCCATCTTTTTGTTTTCTTCGGCAATCTGATCTGCAGTAAAACGCCTTGTCAGAAATGCCAGTTCTACTCGACGCGGATCAGTGGAATAAAATGTTTTCCGGTAAACTATGGCATTTCCTTTATCTTCAAATTCTGTGGTGATAAACTGTGAAACTTTGTCATAAAATCTTTGTTGCTGAATAAAGCGATAAGCAAAATACACACTCGGAATAATCATCAGCAAGGTGATTGCAGTAATCCAGTTTCTTACTGAACTTGCTTTTTTGTTATCCACCAACCCTGCTGCTGGATAATTGAGGTATTTTACAATAATGAAAGTAGCAATACAGATAAAAACGCAATTGATGGTATACAGAAACATCGCCCCGGCGAAGTAGCCGAAGTTTCCTGTAGCCAAGCCATAGCCTGCTGTGCAGAGCGGTGGCATCAAGGCGGTTGCAATGGCCACGCCCGGAATTGGATTTCCTTTTTCAACTCTCGTGACTGCAATTACGCCTACCAAACCACCGAAAAAGGCTATTAACACATCGTAAATATTAGGTGCTGTTCTTGCTAAAATCTCAGACTGCGCTTCCTTGAAAGGCGAAATTAAAAAGTATAAAAATGATACTATTAAACCCACTAAAGTAGAAATCAACAGATTTTTAAGCGATTTTCTTAAAAGCGTGAAATCGTAAATCCCTAAAGCGAAACCTGCGCCCACAATTGGACCCATTAAAGGGGAAATTAACATCGCACCGATAACCACCGCCGTGGAATTGACATTGAGACCAACCGAAGCGACCATAATGGCACAGGCCAAAATCCAGAAATTGGAACCCGAAAAGGAAATGCTGTTTTTTACATTTTCAAGGACTTTCTCTTTGTTCTCTTCGCCGTTGTGAAGGTTGAAAAGTTTGTTCATTTACAGGATAATTTAGGCCATAAAATTACAATTTTTTTTCATTATACCATTTCAATTCCTGAATGTTGGCCGGCATAGAAATACCGTTGGTAAGCAGATTGATTTTCACCTGATCAATCATTTCGCTGCGAATCATCAGGGCATCACGGCGGTAATCTTCGGCTGCTACCCAGAAAAACACCTTGATATTGACGGAATTAACACCCAATTCGTCCGTCATTACGAAAGGTTCACGGTCTTCATCTTTTAAGGAAAGCGGATGACTGTTCATCGTGTTCAAAATGATTTTCTTGGCTTGGTCGATATCATTTTCATAAGCAATACCGACCATAAAATCCATCCGGAAGTAACCGTCTTCGGTAAAATTGAACACCGGTTTTTTTATCACGTCGCTATTCGGAATATAGACATCTTTGCCGTCAAAAGTCTTCAGTTTGGTGTAGCGGAACTCCATGGATTTCACCCTGCCGAATATATCGCCGATACTCACCGTATCATTAATGTTGAAAGGCCTGTTGAACGACAGAATAATTCCTGAAATAAAATTTTCTCCGATATCCTTAAAGGCAAATCCCAAAATCACGGCAGAAGCACCTGCGGCTGTTAAAACTCCTGTAGCAATTCCGTCCAAACCGGCAACTTTCAACCCGAACATAATAACGATAATGACAAATACCGTTTTAATGGCTTTGAGCAAAAAATTGGTCATCAACGGGTCTGTCGATTTGCCTGCTATAAACTTCCGAGAAAGGTCCGTGAGTTTATTGGCTATAAAAATGCCCAATGCAATTACCAAAATAGCGGCAAGGAGACTGGGAATCTGTTCTACAAAACTGTTCCAACTGTCCTGAAATGACCTTATTAATTTTCCGGTTTCCATTTATATTTCATATTAATTAACCCGAGTTCGGGATAAGATTAAAAAATAAATTTGCAAGAAAAAGTAATAATTCGTATATTTAAGTATCTAACATTCAAATATTTAACGAATTATTACTTATGATTTTGAAAGACCAAATTACAAATATTTTTGTACAGGTTGATGATTTTTGTAAAGAATTTGAACAAAAAATCAAACAAATGAAACTTGAGGCTCTTGGAAGTGACAAGAAAAGAAGAAATAGAAAAACTCAAATGTCAGATTCTGAAATAATTACCATCATGATTGGATTTCATTTGGGAGCTCACAAAACTTTCAAGCATTATTACCAACAAATTATTTGTGGATATTGGAAAGATTTGTTTCCCAAAAGCCTTTCCTATAAGAGATTTGTAGAACTTCAGCAAAGAAGTTTTGTAGTTTTCGCTCTGTTTCTAAAAGAAAAAGCTTTGGGAAAATGTACAGGAATCAGTTTTATGGATAGCACAACTTTAAAAGTTTGCAGGAACCAAAGGATACACAATCATAAAGTATTCAAAGGTCTTGCAGAGCGTGGAAAATCTTCAATGGGTTGGTTTTATGGTTTTAAATTGCATTTGGCTTGCAACGAAAAGGGCGAACTTTTATCGTTTTATTTAACGAAAGGAAATGTGGATGATAGAAACCCTAAACACATCAAAAAAATGACAGAGCAACTTTTTGGGAAACTATTCGCAGACAAAGGATACCTTTCCAAAGCCTTGTGGGAGATGCTTTTCGCAGATGGAATACAACTTTTCACCAAACTTCGAAAGAATATGAAAAACCATATTATGAATATGGAAGATAAAATTTTGCTCCGAAAAAGAGCCATCATTGAAACGATAAATGACGAATTAAAAAATCATTGTCAAGTAGAACATACTCGTCACAGAAGTGTAAACAATTTTATGATGAACATTCTTGGAGGACTTTCTGCATATTGTTTCTTTCCAAAAAAACCATCACTAAACTTAAAAAAAGTAAATGACGGTCAATTATTTTTAAACTTTGCTTAACCCGAACTCAGGTTAATTTATCTCCCAAATATATTTTTTCTCCCGAAAGAGCGTAATATCCTGTGAAAAACTGATTATTCATACTACTGCTTTACATGGATTGTTAATGTAACCATATACGTACTTAATATATCAAATGGTGAGGATGAATATTGCCTGATTGCTTTTGCAAGAATGTAGTATTTGCCTCTATCAAAATAAGCAACCTTGCCTTCTCTCGGAGCAATGGTTTCTCGTTGAGGGATGTATTTTTTTTCTAAGAATGGCGTTCCAAATGCATTATAAATGGGGCGAAGCAAATCATCGCCATCCTGATAACTATTACCGATAACGTATGAATAGGTGATATGCGTGAGGTTATTTTTATTAAACGCAAACTCTGTAGGCATGGACTTTACTGATGAAGGCACAAATACTTTTTGAAGATCACTACCTTGTGTATTCAAAATAGTATGGAAAAAAACAGGTAAATCCTTCATTTGCAATTGATATAATTTTTTATACTTAATGTCTATTTTATTTAATAAATAAGCGTACGTAGCGGTATTATCAGATAAGCAATCTAATCGCAAATTATTTTCTGCACATATCATGGTTAAGCTTCCTGCGTTAATATCTATATCGGAATAAAGTACAGATGGGTAATAGTTTTCAAAATAATAAAGCGAATAAGGTGCCTTATTAGTAAATTCTACTTTATAATTGTCCAGAAATAATTTCAAATTTTTATCCATTTTATATGTATTCGCAGCAACTTCTTTTACTTTTTTCTCTAAAAGTTGCTTAAAATCATTTTCTGACATTCCTAGATGAAATCCTGTATAATCTTTAGTAAAATAGTGTATATTACTATCCAATGCTTCCGCTCTATCCTCTGCCATTAATTTAAAAATGGATTTGGGATATTTCTTTATAAACGCATAATATTCTTCTAGATTATTACTATCATGTATTTTTTGCCATAAAGCTAATTCTTGCTCGGTTTCTTTCTTAGTAGAAATCCCTTTTTTTATTTTACATAGGTAAATAAGCTCTGATAACGCTTCAAACATCTCCTTGCCTTTAGCTTTATCGTTATAAGGAAAATAAAAGCCTATTGCATCTATCTCATTCGTAGTTGGTTTACCATCTACGACTATTGTAAATTTCTGTTTATTTTTAGGAGTAAGAATGACCATTCCACATTCGCCAATCGCTTCATCTAATATGCCTACTTCTTCTATTTCTGCTAAGTCCATATTTTCATAAACCAGCAATGCTCCTTCGATACCATTAATGTAATTAACCGTAAGGTCATTATAATTAAACATGAAATTATTTTTAGGATTCTTGATAGCGATGTCATCATTATTGTTTTTTACAATTTTACCGTTGGTGGCATAATTAATCGAATTAACCTTTTTCGCGAGCGTTTCAAATTGTTTATAATCGGCAACTTCTTCTTGTGCATTTACCGTATATGGTATGCTAAGCAAAAAGACTAGGAGTAGTTTTATCGTTTTCATGATGTTTATTTATAAAAATTAAAGACTAATTATTTTCTCCTGCTCCCATACTACGCCTACATTTAGCAGCAATAGTATAATTATTAGTTTTATTTTTATGGCAATTATTTCTTACATGTTTCTTTTAATTAACAATTTTCTTATTACAATCGCAAGGGCTCTTTGCCTTACTTTTTTCAGTTCGTAACAAACTAAAATCATCGAGTGATAAATAATAATCTGTTACTCCCCATTTTGATTCAACATACGACTCTCCAGAGTCATCAGGTTGGCAACTTCCATCATAAACACTTACTAATGCCTCACCTCCAGATTGATATGCTACATAAAAATTCGATATTCCTGCAATGGAAACAACCGCTCCCTTATCATTCAAAAAAACTTTTCTATTTATGCCAATATCACAACCACATCCTCCTTTGCTCGTTGAAGCCCAAAACATACCAGTCTTGTCATTTATAAAAGGTTCAATCCAAAAAAAATTATCTGTTTCAAAAGCCAATTTTCCATTCTTATAAATTTTATGAAGCACTGGATTAGTAATATCACAACCCAATCTTTCTCCTACCACTTCAACTTTATAAATATTTCCAGAGTTTTTAATTTTCTTTGCTTCTGAATTCTTTGTATCTCCAAATCCCAAATGCACCACATTCGCTTTAGAATCCTTTGCTTTTTTATCCAGTTCCTCTTTTTGTCTTTTTGCTTCGGCAATAGCTTTTTGCTTTTTTTCCTCTTCTTTTTTTGCCACTACTTCTTGTACACGTTTATCTTCTGCGGCTTTGGCTTCGGCATTTTTTTTATCTACAGCCGCACAACCAGAACAATAGCAACTTTTCTCCGAAGTAAAGGTTGCTCCTGCCAATCGGCAACAATTTGGTTTGTAATCATGGGCTACTTGTGCTGTAGTGGTGTAATGCAATCCTATCATTAATAAGACTAAAAGTAATTTTGTTTTCATAGTTTTATTCTTTTTAAGTTTTCATAAATTAACCCGAGTTCGGGATAAGATTAAAAAATAAATTTGCAAGAAAAAGTAATAATTCGTATATTTAAGTATCTAACATTCAAATATTTAACGAATTATTACTTATGATTTTGAAAGACCAAATTACAAATATTTTTGTACAGGTTGATGATTTTTGTAAAGAATTTGAAAAAAAATCAAAAAAATGAAGCTTGAGGCTCTTGGAAGTGACAAGAAAAGAAGAAACAGAAAAACTCAAATGTGAGATTCTGAAATAATTACCATCATGATTGGATTTCATTTGGGAGCTCATAAAACTTTCAAGCATTATTACCAACAAATTATTTGTGGATATTGGAAAGATTTGTTTCCCAAAAGCCTTTCCTATAACCGATTTGTAGAACTTCAGCAAAGAAGTTTTGTAGTTTTCGCTCTGTTTCTAAAAGAAAAAGCTTTGGGAAAATGTACAGGAATCAGTTTTATGGATAGCACAACTTTAAAAGTTTGCAGGAACCAAAGGATACACAATCATAAAGTATTCAAAGGTCTTGCAGAGCGTGGGAAATCTTCAATGGGTTGGTTTTATGGTTTTAAATTGCATTTGGCTTGCAACGAAAAGGGCGAACTTTTATCGTTTTATTTAACGAAAGGAAATGTGGATGATAGAAACCCTAAACACATCAAAAAAATGACAGAGCAACTTTTTGGGAAACTATTCGCAGACAAAGGATACCTTTCCAAAGCCTTGTGGGAGATGCTTTTCGCAGATGGAATACAACTTTTCACCAAACTTCGAAAGAATATGAAAAACCATATTATGAATATGGAAGATAAAATTTTGCTCCGAAAAAGAGCCATCATTGAAACGATAAATGACGAATTAAAAAATCATTGTCAAGTAGAACATACTCGTCACAGAAGTGTAAACAATTTTATGATGAACATTCTTGGAGGACTTTCTGCATATTGTTTCTTTCCAAAAAAACCATCACTAAACTTAAAAAAAGTAAATGACGGCCAATTATTTTTAAACTTTGCTTAACCCGAACTCAGGTTAATTAATATACCCTCATCAATTTGCGTGGTGAACAACTCTCTGAGGAAAAGGAATTTCAATATCGTGCTCTCTGAACGCTTCAAAATATTTAACTCTCAATTCACTTTTGAGATTTTCTACCCTGAACGGATCACTTGACCAGAAATAAACATTAAAAATCAAGGCAGAATCTGCATAATCATTAAATCTAACGAACGGTTCCGGTGTTTTGACCACTTTCGGATTAGCGGCAGTTACAGATTTTAAAATATCCATAACAGTCTGAACATCGGAACTGTAAGCAACACCCACCTGAATATCAAACCTTGAATTGAGATTGCTGTGCGTCCAATTGAACAGATTGTTTTTGGTGAGAAAAGTGTTCGGCAGAATTACATATTTGTCGTCCCGCGTTAAAACGGTGGTGGTTCTCAAATTAATTTCCTTCACCTGACAAACGAGTTTATCGACTTCGATAATATCGCCAACTTTAATGCTCGAATCCAACAGCAACACAATTCCTGAAACAAAGTCGCTGAAAATATTCTGCAAACCCAAACCAATACCCACCAATAAAGCTGCGGAAGCGCCCATCAAAACAGAAACATTTATGCCGATCATATTCATCCCCAGAATGAAACCAACGACATAAAGAACGTATTTAATCAGACTGAAAATGGTGAACTTTTTAGATTCATCAAGTTTATGAGAGCGGTAAATCAGTTTCCGAATGAGTTTTATAATAAAATTTAAAGCCAAAATAAAAATGACTAAAAATATCAGCGAAGAAACCGAAATATCGGCTTGACCTATGGTAAAAAGTTTGAAGTTCAAGAGTTCTCTAAACGTAAATTCTATATTTTTCATAATTTCTACATAATTAATCTTACACCACCCAAATCTGCCACACGATAACTAAATCGGTCGCTTGGCGAGGCTATGAACATAAAGTTTTTCGGTATATTCCAATGGCGGGAAAGTTCATCGATCAGTTGTGGTGTAAACTCGCCGGGAATTTCTATAAACTCGATATCAATTTCCGGATAGGCACGGTCCAAAACACGAAGGTCCGATTTTAAATCTCCGTTGTCATCACCTTCTCGGAAAACATTTACCACTTTAAGTTTTTTGGTGGTCTCGTTATTCTGCACATACTGCATCACCTTATTCATAATGGCCACATCATCTTTTTTTGTGAAAAACACGAACTCCTGCGAATGAATATTGCGGTTTAAACGCCGTAAATATCTGTTTGACCTGACGAAAAATTTCCTGAAAGGTCTGGAAAATGCTTCTAAACCCGAAATTAAAGCCGAAATAATGATGGTTCGGTTCAGCATAACGCCCACCACCAATAATGCCGGAATTAAATATTGCAGAAACGTATAAAAAGCCGCTTTGTTAAGCAAAATGTTACCAAAAAATGCTAAAACTACAAACGAAACCGCAATCAGAACATTCAAAACAGTTGCTCTTTCGGGACGCGGAAGTTTTCGCCGCTTGATTTTCAGCAGTAAATTCCCTATTCCGAAAAGTGCCATTACCGAAAGAAATGAAAAGGTATAAACCCCTGCAAGCGAAGCCAAATCGCCTTTTGTAGCAAACAATACGGAAACACACAGAATCAGAAAACCTATTGCAATTCTGTAAAAAGAGCCTTTTTTGTTGGTTTTCAGAAAATAATTGGGCAAGATTCTATCTAAAGTCATACGGTTTACCAAACCCAAAACACCCACGAAAGACGTAAGAACTGCACCACAAAGCACCAAAACCGCATCAATGGAAATAATGGTTGCAAGCCAACTTCCGCCGGTTTTGCTGCCAAGGTAAGCCAATAATGCCGAACTGTGCTCCTGAACATCGGCCACAGGAATTATAAAAATTACCAAAAGCGCCATCACAGGATTGAAAAAACTAACTACGGCCCACATATTTCTTAATGTTTTCGGGAAGACGCCGTGCTTCTGTTCTTCCACAAAATTGGCTGAACTTTCAAAGCCTGAAATCCCCAACATTGCTGCAGAAAATCCTAAGAAAAGTGCCGTGAGTAAACTTCCGCCCTTCACCGGCAAACTCCAATTGAGTTCGAAAACATCTAAACCATTTCCCAAAACAAACACAATTCCCGTAATAAGCAATAAACTTAAAGCGGCTAAATGGGTAATAAAGATTACCACCGCAACAATTGCCGATTCCGAAATTCCTATAATGGTTAACAGCGTAAAAATGCCTAAAACCACTACTGTTGCCAACATTACATTCACCGGAATTAAATGGTCGAGATAATGCATGGCTTCCGAAGCGGAAATTACCGCAGTTGCCATATAAGACAGCACCGTTAAAGCTGCGGCAACTGAAGCCACTTTTTTTGAGGACGTATTGAGCAATACATTGTAAGCACCGCCGTTTAATGGCAAAGCACCCACAACTTCTCCATATATTTTCCTGAATAGAAACAAGACCACAGCAACTACCAAAAGTGAAATCCAAGCAAACTGACCGGCATACATCACGGTAAGCGCTGAAACATACAGACAACTTGAACTAATGTCGTTTCCGCTGATTGCTGTGGACTGTAGCTCGTTGAGTTTTTTATGAACGGACTTTTCCATTTCTTACATTTTTTTCTTTAGTTTTTTCCTGCATAATTTCGTTGATGCCAATCATTCCTATAGTTCCCACCGGCATATCAACACGGTTTCTGAGGCTGGTATAACGCGCCTCCACTTCTACAGGCAATTTTCGGTCCGAAGCAATTTCTTTCACTTCAAACTCCTTGGTGCAGGACATAATGTTATAAAGATCACTTCTGCGGTCTTTCAGGTTTCTTACGCTGCCATATTCGTGGAGCTCGTCCAATAATTTTAAATCTACATCAGCAATCAAAATCATTTCCGTGTTTGGTGTGGATTCACTTTTCACGGCGTTACTCGGAAAAGCAAAATCGCTTGGCGTGAAAACCGCACTTTGCGAATAATGAATATCGAGATTTTCCACCTGCGGAAGATTGCCCACATTTCCTGTAATTGCCACGTAACATTCGTTTTCTATGGCTCTGGCTTCGGCACATTTTCTTACACGCATATAGGCATTCTGCGTGTCGGTAAGGTAAGGCACAAACAAAATCTGCATGCCCTGGTCTGCCAAGATTCTGGGAAGTTCCGGAAATTCAACATCGTAACAAATTAAAACGCCCACTTTTCCGGCATCGGTGTCAAAAGTTTTAATAGTATCTCCACCTTTCAAGCCCCAATATTTGGTTTCGTCGGGCGTAATGTGAATTTTGTCGTAACGGTCTATTTTCCCGTTTCTGTGACACAGGAAACCCGTGTTTTTCAGTTCGCCGTTTTCGTAGAAAGGCATACTTCCGGCAATGATATTTACATTGTAAGCAACAGCCAATTCACTAAATTTATCCCGGATTTGAAGCGTGTATTTGGAAAGCAAACGCATGGCTTCGGCTTCAGAAACATTTTTGAATTCCGCCATCAGCGAGGTGTTGAAATATTCCGGAAATAAGGCAAAATCGGATTTGTAACCGGAAATAGCGTCCACAAAATATTCTGCCTGCGTAAACAAATCATCCAAATTTTTATACATCCTCATCTTCCACTGCACCAAGCCGATACGGACGTTTTTCTTTGGTGTTTTTCTGTCGGAATCTTCATCTTCATAAAAGACATTGTTCCATTCCAAAAGCGTTGCAAACTCTTTGCTCTGCACATCTTCCGGAATATAGTTTTTAATAATTTTCTTTACATGGAAATCGTTGCTCATCTGAAAACTCAGCACCGGGTCGTAAATTTCCTTGTGTTTTACTTTTTCAAGATATTGTTTTGGTGAAAGTTCATCGGCGTATTTATGATAAAAAGGAATTCTGCCACCGAAAATAATATTCTTAAGGTTCAGTTTTTCGGCAAGTTCTTTTCGCGCGTCATACAATCTTCTTCCTAATCTTAACCCTCTGTAATCCGGGTGGATAAAGACTTCTATACCGTAAAGCGTTTTTCCGTTTTCATCAAAGGAAGAAAAAGTGTAATTTCCGGTGATTTGTTCGTAGGTGTGCTTATCTCCGAATTTTTCGTAATCCACAATTAGCGAGAGTGCGCATCCGGCAACTTTACCTTCAATAAGGATAACTAACTGGCCTTCCGGAAAAATTTCTGTTAGTTTTTGAATGGATTTTTCACTCCAATAACTGCCCTGCCAATTGGGATAGGCTTTCTTCATGACGTCCAATAATTCTGAATATTGGTCAGGTTTTAGGGGACAAATTTCTATATGTTGTGTTGAGTTCATCATATTACTGATTTTAAATTTTAGATTTTAAATGTTAAATGTTGTTTTCCTAAAGTTTAAGAAAACGGTTCGGACTAAGGAAAATTTTATTGCTGAAGATTCTTACGGAACGTTTCGGGTGTATGACCTGTGGAATTTTTGAAATATTTCCCAAAATGAGAATTGTCGCTAAAACCCAATTCCAAAGAAATCTGCCTCACGGAAAGTTTTGTGTGGGAAAGCAGCCGTTTGGCTTCTAATACAATTCGGTTTTTAATGACGTTACCTGCCGGTTTGCCAAGATATTCTTTTACCACCGCATTGAGGTAGTTAGGCGTTACGGACAATTGAGCAGCGTATTCCTTAGGCATTTTTTTCTCCCGAAAGTGCAGATTGACCAACGTACGGAACTCGGAAACCAATAAACCCTTATGGTCTGAAACAGAAGCCTCGAATTTAGAATTCTCTGACGCCGAGGACATCTTCAGCACGCAGGTTTTCAGCAACAAACAGATGACTTCCCGAGAATAGCCATTCTTTTTTTGGAATTCGAGTTTGATGTTTTCAAAAATGTTCAGCCAAAAATGTTTCTCGCGTTCGGGTATGTCAATATATACCGGCAAACTTTCTACCGCCGTATCGCTTTGCACCAAATCATTACCGGTAAATATAAGATTGTAAAAGGATTTTGAAAAAAGCAGGATGTAGCCTTCGACATGGGAAGCAATATTCCAAGAATGTATCTGGTCGTAATTGATAAAAAAAAGTCGGTTGGGTGTGATTGGGTATTCTTCAAAATCGATGCTGTGCGAG
Organism: Chryseobacterium sp. RR2-3-20; assembly: GCF_017808115.1. Lineage (NCBI taxonomy): Bacteria > Pseudomonadati > Bacteroidota > Flavobacteriia > Flavobacteriales > Weeksellaceae > Chryseobacterium > Chryseobacterium sp. RR2-3-20. The sequence continues at coordinate 26,384 of NZ_JADQBD010000018.1, forward strand.
CCATTACCCTCAACGGTGTAAATTAAAGCGTAAAAATCGTGGCGGTGTGGTTCCGAAAGATGCGGGGCATCCTTTAAGAAGTGGGCAAAGCGGTAAAAGGCAAAATCTACCACGTCCGCATCATGCTCTTTTATATTTTTAACAGTATATTTTATCAGTGTGTCAAAATCTTCCATAAGCGATTTAAAATATACCACAAAGATAAAATATACCATAAAATAAATTATGGTATATTTTAACACTGTCATGGAACAATTTATAAGTTTAAATTATGAAATAGTTATTTATCAAATGCGTTTCACGAAATGGTTTTTTCTTTTTTTTATTTGATGGCCAATATCCGAAATGACTTTCTTTTCCACATAAGAAGAGTTCATCACACTCAACAAGCTCATATAGTTCAGCTCAAAAACAACCGTGTCTCCCACTTTATAGTTCTTGTAGGAATTTTGCAGGTCTAAGACCAACATATCACTGCTTTGCCCCACGATTTCGAGGTTTTTATTGACGGGCTTAATATTTTTGGGTGACAAATCCAACAGACCAATATCCACAATCGCCCTTGTGGTATTTTTTATTTTTTTCAGGTTATTAAAATCTTTTTTCTCTCCGGTGAGATTTGTTCCTAATTTTCCTTCGGGAATATTTGGTTTTTCTTTAATCTCAATAATCTCGGCGTTCAGTTTAAAGACATCGTGATGCATGCCTTCAATAAAGGTATCGTCGTAAACATTGGTTCCAAAGAACAAAGTTTCGCCAATCCGGAAGTGGTTGATATACGGTGGCATTTCGTCGTTCAACACCAACGGTATCGAAACAGATGCACCTCCTGAAATATAGGGAATACGAATATTGAAGGTCTTTTCAATTTCTTGTTTCGACTCGTGAAGCAGTTTCATTTTGTCGTAATCGGGCAACACGCCGTTCATGCAGCAAAGATTGGTTCCGATACCCACTATTTCTATGTTAGGAAGTTTCAATATTTTACCAAAAAAATCTAAAAGCTTTTCCCGAACGACACCTTCCCGCAATTCACCCATTTCAATCATTATAACAACTTTATGAAATTTATTCAGCGAGACTGCTTTACTGGACAATAAGGACAAGGTTTCAACTTCTGTATTAAAACTCACATCAGCATATTTTACAACATCATCCACAAAAGTTAAAGGGACGGGCTTAATATAGACGGTCTGTACGTCCGGGTTTAGGGCTTTTATTGTTTTTAAATTTGAAATTCTGGAATCGCAGAATTCGCCAATAGGCAACGAAAGCATTTCATACAGAAATGTATCGTTACCGCACAGCACTTTGGTTACCACGCTCCATTCTATATTTTTTTCAGCAAAAAAACGATTAAGATAATTGAAATTCTCCCTTAGTTTTCTTCTATTAAGTGTTACTATTGACATTTTTTTCGTTTGGTAGGCGCATTTCGAGATATTTCGAAGTAAAGCCTAATTTTTCGTAAAGGTATTTTGCAGGATTATCAGGTTCGCAATGCAGCGCAATAGCACCATCGCAAATCTTGATTGTTTCCTGCATCAGTTTTTTTCCAATTCCTCTGCCTCTGTATTTTTCGTGGGTAGCAATGTAAACTAAAATATTTTCGGGAATGTATTTCTGCATCCCTGTTTTATTGACTACGACTGCACCCACAATCATTTCTTTGTCTGTAGCGACAAGCAGATAACCGCCTTTTCCGTTTTCATTTTCGGAAACGTAGTTTAAGGCAAGCATAATATCGTCTTTCGGGTCTCCAAATTCTTGCAAATGTTCGAAAAGAAAATTAGCAACTTCGTGACGGTAAGACAGCGGAATGTGTGTATTGGAAAATTTTATAATTTGCATTTGTGTTCGTTATTTTTAAACCGGCATCATTGGGTAAGGCATAGCGACATACTCCTGTGCAGGCGTAGCCTCTTCTTCTTTGGGGAAGAACAAAACCGGTCTTTTGGATTTATAAACTATATTTTCAGTAAAATTATTTTTGAAGAGTTGGGTAAAAGATTTTTCCGTAGAAACATTCACCGCAATCAAATCCGAATTATTTTCGTCTCCGATTGCCAAAATATCGTTGTGAGGTTCCAAAGAAAATTTTAAATCCTCTTTAATAGTAGAAATTTTAGAATTGTGTAATTTCTCACCAAAAAGCTGTACTTTATTTTCTAAATTCCGGATGCTACTCTTGCGCTCGAAATCGTCGATAGCCACAAGACGAACATTGGCTTTATTCTTTTTGGCGATTGGCATTACAGACTGCAGTTTATCTTCCACCGCCTTTACATTGCGAATCGGAAAAAGGATTTTTTCAAACTTTTCCTTATTGAAATTTTCAGGAATCGTCATGACCGGTACCGCACTATTTGCGATAATCTCATAGGTATTCGAACTGATAAAGCCCGGTCTTCTTTTTGGATATTGCACAGGCATCAAAATGAGGTCTATGTTTTTCTGCTTGCTGTATTTCAGAACTTGTGTAGCGACAGATCCAATGGCGTGTTGGGCGATAACATCTTCATTTGTAATTTTCCTCATCACCATTTTGTAAGTTGCTAATTGTTTTTCCGCAGACTCAATCATTGCGTTTCCGTGGAAAAAAAATTTTCCGCCCGATACACTTCCTGTTCCCAACAATGAGAAAGGGATCACATTAAGCACATGCACCTTAGCACCGTGACGGTTAGCCACTGCTGCAGCGATGTTCAGAAATTTTTCATTTCTACGGGTAAAGTCTAGGGGAATCAGTATATTTTTTATTGCATTATTCATCTTCATAAAAGTTTAGTGCAAAGGTAAAATATACCATACTTTCAGTGTGGGAAGATTTAGGCGGATGGTGGTACAATTTACATTCGTGAATACTAGACGCTTGCTATCTACTGGAAAATAATTAAAACCTTTAGAAATTATATTATTATTTAGGTTAATTATATTTTTCATAGCAAATTAGTTCCTCAGGAAGCACAACATTTATTACATAGAAATATTGATTCTATTCTTACTGATATTATCAAACGGTATTTTCTCAATGAGTGAAATCGCATTGGTATCTGCAAAGAAATTCAAACTTGAAAATTTGGCTACAAAAGGAAGTGCCAATGCTAAAAAAGTAATACCACCCGCCGAAAAACCGAATACATTTTTATCCACCGTACAGATTGGCATTACCTTAATCGGCATATTTACAGGTGTTTACAGCGGCGATAAAATTATTGAAGATGTAAAAGTATTCCTTTCGAGGTTCGAGTCACTGCAGCAATATTCTGATTCAATCTCCGTGGTGTTGGTACTTGTTATATTAACATTTTTTTCCTTTGTTTTTGGGCAACTCATTCCGAAAAGAATGGGCCTGATTTTTCCGGAAAAAATTGCCGTGATGATGGCAAAACCCATAACATTGCTTTCCACCATTGCAAAGCCGTTTATCTGGCTGCTTACCAGCACCAATAATTTTGTCCTTGGTATTTTCGGTATAAAAGAAAAAAATGACGGACTGGTAACCGAAGAAGAAATAAAAGCCATGCTGCACCAAAGTGTGGAAGGTGGTGATGTGAAAATAATAGAGCACAATATTGTTGAGCGTGTATTCGCATTGGGAGACCGACGTCTGCGCGAACTGATGACGCCAAGGAAAGACCTAATTTATTTCGACATTACCGACGGTTTGCAGATGATAAAAGTAAAAAGCAATCTAGAATCCCATTCCATTTATCCTGTGGTAGATAAAAACCTGGATAATTTGATAGGATATGTATCTGTAAAAGAGCTTTTTTCTCAAATTCCTGATTCTGAAGAATTTCAACTTAGGGCATTTATAAGAGAACCACTATTTGTGCATGAAAACACTGCTGCTTACCGGGTTTTGGAACAGTTTAAAACTAAAAGAATTTACTACGCATTTGTTGTTGACGAATATGGCTCCCTGGAAGGATTGATTGCGATGGATGACTTAATGGATGCCTTAATAGGTGATGCAACCGAATATGGACAAAGAGAAATGCAGATTTCTGAAAATACTGACGGGAGTTTTATATTGGACGGTCAATTTTCCTACTACGAACTATTGCAAAAATTAGAATTGGAAGATGAGTATGAACTCGGTGACTATAACACCGTGGGTGGTTTCCTCATCTCCCAACTTCAACATTTCCCAAAAGAAGGGGAAATTTTTTTTTGGAATGACTGTGTTTTAACCATACTTAAAACTGATAAGAAAAGGATTGAAAAAGTGAGCGTAAAGCCTGCCGTAGAAAAGACTTAGTACAAAAACATCTCAATTTTAATATATTTAAAAATCACGATTTAAAGCGGAACGGAATTTCCTGCTGCACAGCACATACCTTCTTAGCCTCTGAACCCTCTTTATTTTTAGCATCTACTATTTCAGGTTCCAAAAAATTAACTGCGTACACATACGAGTTATTTTTCATCACCCGGTTGTAACCGTGCTTCCGTAACGCTTTTCCCAATTTGTTTACAGAAGCATCCGAAATATTTAGATTTGCCCGGCTTGTTATCATTTGCAGAATTTGTGTGGTGTTTAAAAAGTACTGGGCGGTTTCTTTTTCTGCACTTTCAAACCAAGTCAGCAACAATTCTTCCTCCGGACTTCTTAACTGATATTGTTCATTGTTGGCGTTAATTTCTTTGATTTCTTCCTGGTTAAACCAATGGCGAAAATCTGATTTGTAGAGTGATACTGCCTGAGCATACACTTTGTTGATGTCAATATTATGGGTGTATTCAATGTTTTCCACTTCAAAACATAAAAATCTTCTTGAACCTGTAGTATCATTTAAAAATTGGGCGGTGTTTACAGAACCTGCGAATGATGCGCGTCTCGGCATATTTTCGTTGTTGTGTCCGTATGCTTTTCGCATTCTGATATGGGTTTTTGTAATGATTTCTTTTAGGGAACCTATTTCAGTTTTATTTAAGTTTTCTAATTCGTCCAAATTGATTAACATACATTCTGCTAAGTGAATTAAGGTGTCTTTATTACTCGGGTTTATGGTCCCGGAAAAGATATATTCTTTCAATGGTTTCGGCATCAGTTTTTCTATCCACGTTGTTTTTCCCAAACCCTGTTTCCCTGAAAATACGATAACCGTTTGATTGACTTGCTTTTCATCGAGAACACAGGCAACCATCGCCACAAACCATTTTTTGAAACACACTCTCCATAAATCCTGTTTTGTAGTGGTTATGGTGTCTGCAAGCAGTTCAATGTAGTCTTTTTCATCAGAATTTTCAGGCAGATTGTTGAAGTAATCTTCAAACGGATCATACATTTCGCAGTAGTCGGAATGCAGTAAATTGCGTAAGGAATTTATACTACATTTTACTTTGGCTTTTAAGATTTCGCGAAGGATTGAGTTTTCGGTGAAGTCGGTCATTGGTTTGTATTTGTATGCTTTCAAAGTTTTGAATTCCAGTTTTCCTAAAACAGTGTTGTAACGGAAGTTGTAACGGTTGTTTAGAAAGTTTTCAAGTTTGTCAATATATGATGGGGTTTCTTCCTCGTCATCAGAAAAATTGCCGTCTTCGGTTTTTGTCACGGGCAATTCACCGGAATTTTTTCTATCGCTCGTCAATCGCTCGGATTTTGCTTTTTTTGTATTAGTTTTGAAAGTATCTGTGTTATGTTCTGCGGAGTTCTGATAGGCACTTTGAACTGCGGTTGTTACTTCTTTTGCGTCATATCCGTAATCCGCTAAAATGTAGCCCAATGCCATTGATTCTGAAATTCCTTTTCTGTTCAGATTATTGGCCAAAGCAAAAACGAAGTTATTGCGATTACCTTCTGTAAATTGGATTTTCTTTTCTGTGAAGCGGACAGCGTGCTCATACAAAACATCATAATCCGCTTGCGGATTATTTGGATGTTTTGAGATGCTTCGACTTGGCTCAGCATGACATTCAGGTGCAGAACCATCTTCGGAAAAGACTTGGGAATTTTCATTTATGAAAATTTCAGGATCGTAAGAAAAGAAGCAAAGCCGGGTAATGTCTTTGCCTGATTTATCAATTTCCACCTGCAGAAGTTCTTCAAAGTATTTCTGCAATTTCAGAAAGGTTTCTTTGTGCTGTTCTTTGTCGGACGAAACTTTCACGAAAATTTTTAAACCATTACCTGAAGGACTTACAAATGAAGCAAATACAAAATCCTCCATTCTTATTTTGGTCTTACACTGCTGCAGTTTTTCTTTTTCAAGTTTGTCAATGTCCAATACCATTAAGGCGTTATAATTGGTAAGGAATTCCATTTTTCTACCTCCTTTGAATGTTGCACTGGGTGTAAATGCCGGAAGGGATTTTTTGGCTCTTTCTGCGGCTTCTTTCTTGTCGTCGGCAAGGGATTTTCTTAAATAAGTGATTGCGTTTTGATATACTCCGGTTTTAATATCGGAAAGGATTTTCAGAATGTCTTTCTGTTCAGTTACTTCGTTGAAGTTTTTGAATATGGTGGATTTCATTGTTTTAAAAATTGGATTTTAGAAGTTAGATTTTAGAGAAAAGCCCTCACTGAATTTGAGGGCTTAGAGGTTTCAGCGTTTTGAAAAATGTCAGTCATTTTTTTGCGAAGGATTTGTTGTAGTGATCCTGCATGGTTTTTTCAACGTCAGAAAGTTTGTAGTAGATTTTACTGCCTACTTGGGAAAATGAAATCTTGCCTTCATCGCGCCACGTCTGTGCTGTCCTGCGTGAGATTTTCAGCATTGCGATTAACTCTTCATTGTCCAGGAATACTTCCTGTTTCGGTGCTGACTTGGAATTTAACTTTTCGTTGATTTCGTCAATTTTTGAGATTAGACCATCAAACTGCTCTTTGGATAAAATAATTGCTTCCATAAAAATTCTTTGTTTAAGATTATGAAGCAAAGGTGTATAATTAGAAAAAGTCTTTTCGTCTTTATTTAGTCCACGTGGACTAAATAATTTTACAAATGTTTGCTAATGTCCACAATATTAGAGCCTTTAGGTCGCTTCTCGGGTTTGGATGGCATCATTATCGTTTTTACCGTTTGTGGACTTATCGAATTTCCATCTTTATCTGTGAAATTATTACATATCAACTGCACTATTTCGCTGTTTTCTGCTTCAATGGCAGGACGTGAGTCCACGAAGTATTCTCGTTGCAGTTGAATAAAAATATCTACCAACTGATTGACTTTCAGATTGGTTTTTACTTTTTTAAAAAAGTCCACTGTGGACTTTCCTGATAATTCGGTGGACTTTTCTTCTTCCTGTAGTTTTGCCAATGTTTCAATTTCATTGATCAGTTTATCACATTCTTTTGGAAACAGTGGTAATTGAAGGTATTGAACTGTTATGATTGCACGTTCGTATGCAAATTTTTCTCTAGTCAGAAATAATATTTTTTCCCGATCTGTTGAAATACGGTCCACTTCTTTTTGGACTTCATAAAAAGAAAAATAACGTTCCTCACTCTCAGCATTGATATATTTTTTGGCAGGTTTAATTTTGTTTTCATCAATATCCTGGGATTCCAACTTTTCTCTTTTGGTTTCAAGACAGGTATAAATTTTTAAAAGTCTGCTTTGGTTTCTGGTGCCCGAAAAGAGTTCGATATTCAATTCTATTAGTTTCTCAAATTTATTGAGCCACAATAGAGGTTTCTTCACCAAATTACAATGGTGTGCAATAAATGCTGGTATGTTTTTTAAAGGAAGGGAAAAAATTTTGTTTAGAATCTGTTGGCAATAATCTTCCAAACTTTGTTTTGGTATGGCTTCTATATCAAATAAATCGTTAAATGCATCCGTAACTTTTACGGATGAAAATTGCACAAAAGGTGCTGTTTCCTTTAGTTGATATTTTTCCGACATAGCCGAAAATATTATTTAGTTCACAAATTGCTTGATTATTGCAGATTAGAAGCATCAGAGTGATATTTGGCAAAATTTTTCAATTTTTTTTGCGTTTTTATTTACTTTTTCTGTGTTTTTCATCATAATGCTAAATTAGGAAAATGAAAGCAAATTTTTTAAGTTAATTTTAATATCTTGACAAAAAAAATATGCTCCGTACTGAAATACAGAGCATTGAGTTATCAACATTTTTTTTCTAATTCATATACTTTTCTACAGCCTCGTCCAATTCCTGGGAAATGATTTTTGCATAAATCTGTGTGGTGCCAATATCCGTGTGATCCATCAGTTTTGAAACGTGTTCTATTCGCATTCCGTTGTTCAGTGCCTGTGTCGCATAAGTGTGTCTTGCAAGGTGGAAAGACAGAGGAAACGGAAGTTTCATCTTTTTTCCGATTGCGGAAAGGTGCAGTGAGCAAAGCGAAGTGCATCTGCCAACTTCTGCCAATCTGTAAGCATCGTTTTCGAAGTAGGGCGAACCGTTTTCAAGCAAAGGAAACACGAAGTGTTTTGGATTGATTTCTTTGGGTTTGTATTTGTTGAGAATTGCCAATGCCGAGTTTCCAAATTTAAAACTGTGCGTCCGTCCTGTTTTTCTGATTTGCTTTCTGATTTTGTTTTCCTCAAAATTTACATTTTCCCATGTCAATTCGATAACATCGCTTAATCTCAAACCTCCTGCATTCGCCGAAAATAAAAACATATCCTTTACAATGGGCGCTTTACTCTCTTGATTTACTTCATATTTTTTAAATTCTTCCAACTGGGTTTTGCTGAGGAAACTTCTTTTGCTTGGATCTCTTTTGATACTTATTTTACCGAACGGATAAAGGTTTGCATCTACCAATTCCTCGTTTATGGCTTCCTTGAAAAAAATCGCCAAAATCACCAACGAATATTTAATCGTAGTATTTGAATTTTTTAGGGTATTACTACAATAATTCACATAATCTTTCAGCATTGTCACTGTGATATCATCAAAATCTACATCTTTAGTTTTGGTAAATTCTTCAAATTTTTTCAGACTGCTTTTGTAGGCTTTGTAGGTTCTTGCAGAAACTGTCCCCTTGATTTTTTCGCATCTGTCTTCGGCATAAGCAAAATAATTCTGTGCTCCTTTTCCCTTAACGGCTTCTTTGAGTTTTCTTGCTGATACAGATTTTGACTTTCTTTCCATATCGGCAACAGTTCCCGAAGCATCTGCTAATTTCTGTAAAAGAAGTGCGTTTGTTCTTGCAGAATTAGGAAAGTTTTTTCTAACCTTTTTCTGTTCGTCATCCCATTGGCTTTCCTTGGCTTTAATTCCTGTTGAAACATATTTTTTCTTGCGGTCCTTAATCAGGATGATGTAAATCGGGCAATAACCATTATTGTCGGTTTTGTCGGTTCGAAGGATAAATTTTACTGATGCCATAAGATTTGTGTTTTGAAAAGTTTAAACTAAATTTGAAAACGGGAGCAAGGGAATGAGAGGTCTTGAAAAGTGTTCAAAGTATCTCAATGCAACCTAATACAAAGGTAGAACTTTTGGTAGAACAAATCGTTATTTTCTTTACTTTTTTTTACTTTAGTTTGCAGAAAGAAAAAACAAAAATCTTTATTTAATAGGCATTACAGAGAAATTCAACCAACAGAATTGAAATATTGTGATAACATAGTATTTGCAAAAGGCGGGGTTGAATATTTAATAGAACTATTAGTTGCATTTAGTCGCGCCTGCTTTTTCGTTACACAATTTTTTTGTAGTTTAGTTCCACGAAAAAAGCATTCGCTTCGGACAGGTCGAAATTGAACTTTTCGTCCAATTTAGCCCGCCCTTCGCAAATACTTTTCCCGTTATCTGCAACTATTCCAAAAATCCGTCAACAAACTGAAATGAGATATTTTATTATAATTTTTTGTATTTCAACTTTATTTTCTTGGACAATTTCAAAAGCACAAAACACAGATTTTGACTACAATAAAATTCAGCAAATTTCTGATAGCATAAAAATTAAAAATATTACTATCCATAATTTGTTTAAATCCCAAATTCTTGCACATAAAAATAAAGAATTTGATTCTTTAGTTGTTGTAAAAAATGTTTATTTACCTCATAAAAAACTTTGGGATAGTTGTTATGCACAAATTTTTGGGGATGAAAACGCAAGTCGTTTTAATACGGAAAAAGGAATGATAAAATGGAATAAAACACTTTTTGATAATAATAAAAATGACCTTATTGAAAAAACCAAAACGCTAACAGATATAAATCTTAATAAATTATTTAGGAAAAATCTTAAAAAATTTAATCGTTTAGTTGCTTATCAACCAAACGCAAAAATTAGTATTCTTTTTACGCCAATCACAGGAATTGGATTTGGAGGATGCGATTCGCAACAATTTGCTTTAGAATTAAACAATAAATCTTTAGATCTAAATTATACGCTGCAAAAAGGATTGCCACACGAATTAAATCACTTAGTTTACGAAAAATTCCGAAATGCAGATATTGACAAAAACTCTGCTTTAAGTCAAACAATTGATGAAGGATTTGCTTGCTATTTTACGTATATATTCTTTGACAAAAAGATTTCTGAATATGAAGCCGTTGAAAATATGACAAAAGAAGATTGGGATTGGTTTATAAAAAATGAAAAAGAAATCTTCACAAAAACTAAATCATATTTTTCTGATTCCTCTGGAAATAATCCATTACTAAGAAATGACAGACATAAACTTTTCCCCGACGCTCCAAAATCTTTAAATTATTGGTTAGGATTTAGAATTGTATCCAAATATGTAGAAAAATATGGAAAAAACTCTTGGAAAGACATTTATAAATTAACTGCGAAAGAAGTTTTAGAAGAGAGCGAATACGAAAATTATATTGAAAAATTATAGCTGCAGATAACATTGTATTTGCAAAAGGCGGGGTTGAATATATAATAGAAAAACCCGATGCATTTAGTCGCAACTTGCTTTTCATATTGTATTTTTTTGTAATTTAACAATCTGAAAAAGCAATTTGCTTCGTTCGGTCGAAATTGAACTTTCAGTTAAATTTAGCCCGCCCTTCGCAAATACTTTTTCCGTTGGCTGCAAGCATAACAGAACCCTACGACACAACAGACAATGAAAGAAATCATTGAACTTTCTGACAAGACAATTACTATCGAACGAAATGAATTTTTGAAAGTAAAAGGTAGTGTTGACAGAAACCTTTATTACGTAGAAAGTGGAAGTTTGCGAATTTTCGTGTTAGACAATTACGTAGAACAAATTATTAGATTTGGGTACAAAGAAAATTTAACTGCTTCGTTAGACAGTTTTTTGACAGGAAAACCATCTGAACTCTATATACAAGCAATCAAAAAATCGGTAATAAAAGTCATACCCAAAGAACAAATTGACAATTTTTTGAAAACTGAATCCAACCAAAATTTATGGACAAAAATTTTAGAGAATTTAGTCATTCAACAAATGGAAAGGGAAATTGACATACTCACAAACTCACCGAAAGAAAGATACGAACGAGTATTAAGAAGAAGTCCGCAACTTTTTCAAGAAATTCCACACAGACACATTGCAAACTATTTAAGAATGAGTGCCGAAACTTTATCTCGCCTGAAAAAGTCTTGACTTTAAGCAAGATTTATGAAATCAGTTTTTTTGACCTTTGCATAAAAATTTGAAAATATGCAATCAGAAAACTTGATACAATCACTCATCGAACAGACAAGAAAAGTGATTAATACCGTAGAAAAACTGAAAGATAACGATTTACAAACCTTGACTTGGAAACACGACCAAAATTCGTGGAGTATTTTAGAATGTCTGGAACATTTGAATTTATATGGCAACTTTTATTTGCCCGAAATTGAGAGTAAAATTAAAAACTCGACCACAAAAAGTGAGTCAGAATTTAAGAGTGGATTTTTAGGTAATTACTTCGCAAAAAGTATGTTACCAAAAGATAAATTAAACAAAATGAAGACCTTTAAGGACAAAAATCCTTTAAATGCCAACCTTGACAAAAGTGTCATAGACAAGTTTATCGAACAACAGGTGAAATTGTTAGATTTACTTTCTCAATCAAGAAATGTGAGTTTGAACAAAGTGAAAATTCAGACATCCATTTCAAGTTTAATAAAACTAAAATTGGGCGACACTTTTCAGTTTTTCATCAATCATATCATCAGACACTTGAAACAAATTGAAAGAATAGAAACCGAAATGAAAAATGCCTGACAGCCAACAAGGTATTGCCAAAAGCGGGGCTGAAGGAACTCTATTGAACTTTTTTGCTATATTTGAACTGTGGTATTTCTATTGAAGTTCGGTGCTAAAAATCCCCGCCTTCGGCAATACCCAAACCGTTATCTGTAATTCCCCTACTCGAAAACGAAGTTGTTTTTAGCCGCTAACGAAGAAATTTTCACTATTTTGAATAATCAAATGGTCAAAAATTAAAATCTATAACTATTTGATTATCACTGAATTAATTTAACGTTAGTCAGAATTGTATCACAAACTCCGTAATAAAAGGAAAATGGGGAAATTTAAGTTATTATTTTTCATATTTTTATTAAGTCAACTATTATTTTCTCAAAACACAGAAATTAAATACGAAATGACTTATATTTCTGATACAATTCAGAAAGAGTCCATATCCAAAATAATGTCATTATACATTACTCCTTCTAAAAAAATATTTATCGATTCCGAAAAATTAAGTCAAAAAGATAATGAAGAAATTTCATTGGACTACGATTATACAACGATTCGTCAAGAGAATAAATTGACAAAATTTTATTTAATTGATTCTGAATTATTTTCTACAGAAGAAAAAATTCCCAGTTTTGATTGGAAAATTTCAAATGAAACAAAAATGATAGACAATATAAAGTGTCAACTTGCAACACTGAATTATAAAGGAAGAATTTGGAATGCTTGGTTTACACCCAAATATTCTTTTTTTTCAGGACCATATATTTTTGATAATCTTCCCGGATTGATAATTGAAATATCAGATTCTAAAAACCATTACAACTTTAAATTAATAGAAATTAATCAGAAAAAATATAATATAATAATTCCAAAATCTTTAACCGTAGACTCAAATTCATTGAAAAAACTTTATCTAAACTACTTTGAAAATCCTTTCCGAAAACTTAAAGAAAAGGGTATTTTATATTCAATTGATGAAAATGGAAATAAAGTTTCACCACCTAATTTTGACTTAATGGTAAAATCAAGACAACAATATATTTTCAATAATAATAACCCAATAGAATTAAGTGATGCGGTAAAGTACAACTACAGATAACAGTGTATTGGCAAAATGCGGGGTTAGGGCTAAATTGAACTATTTTTCAAATTAATCCGCCGCTGCTTTTTTATTCCACAAAAAAGAGTAATTTAGTGTAAGAAAAAAGCATCGGCTACGTTCAGTCTAAATTGAACTCTCAGTTCCATTTTGCCCGCACTTCGCCAATACTTTTTCCGTTATCTGCAAGTTTGTCAGAGCGTTATCCAATAAAATTGAACTTACAAAATATAGAATGTGTACTAAATGCTTTGAATCAGAATACTACAAATTCGATGACGAAAAAGTCAATTCTGAAATTGAACATAAAATAACAAAATTACTATCTGAAGACACATTAACATTTTTATCAAAAGTAAGAAGTGACAAATTCGTTTATCAAAACTACATTGAATATTACTGCAATTTTTGCAACAAAGTTTGGTGTTACTCAATTGCTGATTTGTATTGGCGTGGATTCCTCGTGAAAAAAGAAAATTTACAAAATTTAATTTCAAAGTACAAAAAAAGTGATAGTCGAAGAAAAATAGGATGCGGAATTTTAGTATTTATAATTATCTCAGCATTAATATTATGTTTAAGCTCTTGCTCAAGCACAAAAGATATTCAAGGAAAATATAAATCAAATTTTGCAGATCTAGGTTTTTTCATTAATACGATTGAATTCAAAAATGATAGCACTTTTAATTATAATTATTCAGGTGATTTAGTAAATCAAGATTTAACCGGAACTTACAAAATTGATAAAAACAAACTTTACTTAAAATTCACTAAAAATAAAGGCGAAATTGAATATCAAAATGACAGTTTATCAATATCGGAAATATTATCTGGAAATAGACACAATTACAAACTGAAAAACGAAAATGGAATCAATTATCACCGAAAATTCTTAATCAAAAATGGAAAACTTTTTAGTTATCGAGAAGATAATGGAAAACTTGTGAAACGTGCAAAAAAATATTCTGACAAAAAACGATATATAATTTTTGGTCCAACTTCTAGTTTCAAAAAATTCTACCTAAAAAAAGTTGAATAAAAAACCTGCAGATAACATTGTATTGGCAAAAAACGGGGTGAATACTATCTTTGAGAACTCAGTTAGCAATATCCGCAAAAAATTTTTCCTTTTACTTTTTCTCGTATATTAGCAAAAGGAAAAAATTTTTGCTCAAAGTCGGTTTCCCTTTGAAATTGTGTGCAAAGTAGCCCGTTCTTCGCCAATACTTTTTCCGTTGTGCGCAATATTAGAAGCGCGGTATCAAAAAGAAATTTCGGTCTGAAAAATCAAAATTTTGACCTGAATTTAAACTTCTAAAACTGACTAAAATCTGAAATTCTTTGCGCTGATTTTCCTAAATCCAGAAAAAAAATTTACAAAAAACTTACGGATTTGAGTATAAAAATTGTGCTTGACTTTTACAAATTTTGCGCTTAACTGCATGAATAAAGTCTGCGTGAATACTTTTCTAAAATTCGTGAATAAAATTCTGAAAATCTTTGCGATTTCGTGCGTGAAAAAAATTGTCGTGCTTGATTTTTAATTCTCTGACCTGAATTTAACGAGTTAAATCCAAGTCGCCGAACTAAAAATACTGCGCACAACATGGGTTTGGCAAAAGCGGGGATGAGAGCTATTATTTAGATGATTTCAGCACTTTTCGCCGCAAAAAACCATTTCGTTTTTATTTTTTTGTAAATTTGAAAAAACGAAAATGGTTTTTGCTCGGTTCGGGTTTAGTTGGAATTTCCGTCTTTCTTATCCCCGCCTTCGCCAAGCCCTTTCCCGTTATATGCAATGCTGCCAGCGAGGTTACATAAATTAAAATCTCTCTTAAATTGAATTTAACGAAAAAACAAACTTCATAAAACTTAAACATTCCCTACCCAAAATTCATTCTTTTTCCCAGCCGCTTTTTTTGCCAATACACATCAGCACATTTGCAAAAAGCCAAAGCTTTTCCCATCGCTTATTTTGCAAAAGAGCTGATTCCCCAACAGAATAACACAACTAACTCATTACTAATAAAATAAAAATATAAATTATTTGTCTTTATTCTAGCTAAAAAGCAAACTTTTATCCTTTAGAAGTTTTTTGAAATATTAAAAATGTCGACTTTTGTAAAAAACATTGAATGTTCAAAATAATTTCTTTTATAGTTATTCTATTTTTTACTTTCCCTTCTATTTATGGTCAGGAAAAAATTTCAGAGCAGTTCAGAAAACTATCAGATCTTAATCCAACCAATGTAGATTCTATCAGTTTAAAAGGACAAAAATTATTGAAAGAAGCAAAAAATAATGTAGAATTTGCCGTTGCCTATACTACAATTGGAGACGCCAGCTACAAAAAAGGGAATTATCTATTAGCTATAAAAAATATTGAGAAATCTGCGAATTTTGCTGAAAAAGCGAAAAGAGAAGACCAACTCGTTATAGACTATGGATTACTAACATTACTATACAGAAAAGCAAGCTTAATTGTAGAATCAGATTACTGTTTCAACAAGGTGAAAGAACTCTCTTCCAAACGTCAAGATTTTTTAAAAAATTTCAATGTCTTACAGTTACAAGCCAAAATTCTTGAAATGGATAAAAAATACTGCGAGGCACTCAATTTCAGAAAAAAAATTAAAACATCTCCAAAAGACATCAATGCACATATTGTAGCAAGCACACAAATATATTTGGCTTTTGACTATGCTAAATGCGGACAAATAGCTTCTGCAAAACAAATTATAAAAAAAATAGAATCCTATTTATCCCAACATAAAAACCCTGACAAAGTCTATTTAATAGAACATTACTATTTAACAAAAGCCTATATTTCAGTATCTGAAAAAGATACAGTCAGTGCAAAAAAATGGTTTATAAAAGCGTATGATGCTGTAATCATCAACAAAGATATGTACATTACTAAGTTCGTAACGGAAGAAAGGCTGGAGGCAAATTTTGACGAATTATCTGTACAGAAAGAATTATATAAAAAGTTAAACGTAATAAATTCTCAAGAAAAATCCATTGCTGAAAAACTTGCTACTAACGAGACAATAAAGAAGATTAATACTATTAAAGAAAAAGAAAGAAAACTAAAGTTATATGCTACTCTTGCGGGAATAGCCTTTCTTTCTCTCCTATTTTCTATGATCTATTATAGAAACTATAACCGGAAAATTAAAAAAAGATTTGACAGTATTATTACTGAACTGGAGAAAAAAAATAATCCGGAATATCCAACTCATGTGCTTGCCGAAAATCCAAAACAAAGTGCCACTCAACCAATTATTAAAAACAAAGAAAAAGAGAGTGAACTGATTGAAGCATTAGAAAAATTTGAAGCCAAAAACCTATTTACCACCAAAAATATTTCGTTGGTAAAAATGTCTGCCATGCTGAAAACCAATACCAAATATTTGAATTACATTCTGAAAGAATACCGTGATTCTGATTTTTACGGCTATATCAACAAAATGAGAATTGATTTTGTTATAAAAGAACTGCATAACCGTCCGGAACTTCTCAATTACAAAATTGCTGCTTTAGCAGAAATGTCCGGATTCTCCAATCAGAGTTTATTTACCGGCAGTTTCAAAGCCGAAAAACAAATTACACCCTCGCAATACATAAAATCATTACGAGAAAAAAACGATAATATGAAAAACTATACCTCATGACAGGTAAATAGGGATTGGAATACATAAACAACCAATTATACAATTTAAAATACTGTAAATAATAAAGTTACATATTAAATTCTTTTGCCTTTATTCCGGCTAAACACTAAACACTTCTTTTTTTTTTTCGAGTTACACCTCTACTTTCGCAGCACGAAAACACGATTGCGGAAATACAAATGGAGAAAAAAAGTTTAGCTTTCCTGAGCAAAAAAGAAAGTACAATAGTTTATGCTATTCTGTACTTTCTTTTCTTTTTTTCATCTCTTTCTGTTAATGCTAATACAACTTCAAAAAAAGATTCTTTATTTATTTCCAGCGGGCAATCTGTCATTTATGTACAAGCAGGAACAGTAACAAAAATTCAGCAGGAAGCCGATTTTAAAAACAAAAAGCCTGTTGAGATTTACATATCTTCAGGGACTCTTGTTTATAATGGTAGCCTCCTCCATAATTCGTTGTTAATTTATAGAAAAAACAAGCTTCAGAACAAACCTTTCAAAAAGATAACTTCCAAAAAGGAATACGCAAAAAAAACAAACTCTAAACACAAAGAACTCCCGAAGGAATCTCGTTTGTATTATAATAAAAACAACTCTTGTATACAATATTTTTTCCAACAAGATTCTCAATCCGTAGTGGTAATTGTTGACAATTATCGAATACATCTCTTAGCTGTGTTTGCGAAAATAACATCCAAAAAGAGTTTTACATATTTACATAAAAACACAAATTACACCTATAATTCTTCATTCAACTTAAGGCCAGACTGGACACATTTTTCCATCCGTCCTCCTCCGCTTATGTAATATTTACATGTAAAAACAACTAATAACCCACAATAACTAACAAAATTTAAATTTTATAAAAATGAAAAAAAATATAATTCTTTTCGCTGCATTATTTATTTCAACAGCAGCATTCTCACAGGTCGGTATTAATACATCCACACCGGAAGGCGTTTTTCATATTGATTCTAAAAAGAATAATAACAATATTGCCTCAACATCTACAACCGTTGCAGATGATGTAGTAGTTTCGAATACTTCTGGAAAAGAGGGTAATGTAGGATTAGGGACTAAAGACCCTTCAGTAAAATTGGAAATTCAAACTGGAGGTACTTCTTCAAGCGTAATTCCTGGATTTAAATTAGTAGATGGCAATCAAAATTCAGGATATGTACTTACATCTGATACAAATGGAGTTGGAACATGGAAACCATCATCACTTAAAATGTATGTGGGCGGTTTTCCAGATTCACAAGGTGCTGGTAATATGCCTTTTGCCATATCACACCCCTGGGCAAATACAAAAGGATTTATAACACTTCCTCCAGGAAAATACAGAATAGACTTAACTATTCTACTTAAGGGAATTAATTATAGCACCTTTGATTTGCCTGCAACAGATTATTGTTTTTATAGATTTTCTTTAACGGAGAGCACGGTCGCTGCTCCTACTGCTTTAACAGGAGATTTTTACAGAGTTTCTACAAGTGGGGCAATAACCTATGGTAACAGTCAATATGTTTCCACTACATTCTATGGTCCGAAAGTCTATAATTCTATTGCTGATAGAACTGATAAATATGCGATTGCACAAGGATCTTTTTTTATAGAGAATCGAACAACAGGGAATAAAACATACTATGTTGTAGCAGGTTATTCTAAGGCAACGACTGACTATAATACTTCTACTCAATTTTATTTTGACAGAGTTGGTGCAAGTAATTGGTCAGAAAATACAATCATGGCTTTTCCATTGCTTAACTAAAAATGAATTTCAAAAACATCCACATAGGACAAATGATTGAAAAGAGAGTTACAGAAAGTGGGATAGAAATGTCCCGCATCTGTAATTTTTTTAAATTCTCAGAAGAAGAATTAAAAGCGGCCTATTCCCAAAGGAGTTTAGATACAGAATTACTTCTAAAATGGAGCAAATTATTGGATTATGATTTCTTTAGAATTTATACCCAGCATCTCATTCTCTATGCCCCGCCATCGGCAGAACAAAAAGACAAGAAAAAACAAACCTCTCTCCCAAAGTTCAGGAAAAACATTTATACACAGGAAATCATCAATTTTGTTTTGGAACAGATTGAATCCGGAAAAATGACAAAACCACAGGTCATTGAAAAATATGGTATTCCTAAAACCACTTTGTACAAATGGATTTCTAAATTCAAATCATGAAATGAATAAATCAATCATAAATTACAGCGAAATTTTCAAAGACATTCTTGACTCTAAATATCCTGAAAAAAAGCAAGAATGTTTCCCTTAATTAAAGAAAAGAAATCTCTCCTCAATAGATATTCTTAAAATCAATCGAAAAATATTTCTGGTCGAAGAAACAGAAAATAATTCATCAAACAACCGTTTACGGTCTTATAACAAATCTGATATTGCAGCGATATTAGATTTCCAGAAAAAACATAAACTGAACAATAGCCAACTGGCAAACCATTTTAAAATCAGCCGAAATACCATAACCAAATGGAAAAAACTGTTTCTGACCTAAAAAAGTAAAAAACATCTAACATCAAAAAACAAAATAATATGCCATCAACATCCGAAGTAGGACACGCTAAAAACGTAGCGAACTTTGCCGACCTTATTGCGTATTGCACCGCATACGGAACTACCTACAATCCGTCAAAAACAGCATTGCAATTACCATCACTAAACACTTTGCTTACAAACGCACAAACAGAACTTTCCAATGTAACGACTGCAAAAAATACTTTCGATACAGTTACCGGAGATCGTCAGTTAGCATTTGAACCATTAAAATCTTTGGCAACAAAGATTTTCAATTATCTTTCCGTTACCGATGCAACAGACCAAACCATTGCAGATGCCAAAACCATCAACAACAAACTGCAAGGAAGAAGATCCGGTACTATTACAGAAACTCCGCCAACAAAAGAAGGAGGAAATACCGTATCCGTTTCGAGACAGAGTTATGATATGCTTACCGAAAACTTTTCAGCATTGATAGACTTAGTATCTTCCGTTCCATCTTATACTCCCAACGAAACCGAACTTACCACCGCTTCATTAACAACATTTCACGGAAATTTACAAACTGCTAGTACCAATGTCATCAATGCAGAAGTAGTGTACAGTAACGCCAGAATTTCAAGAAATATCGTTCTATACGCAGAAAACACAGGCTTGGTAGAAATTGCGTTGGAAGTTAAAAAGTACGTGAAAGCCGTATTTGGAGCAACTTCTCCGCAATACAAACAAATCAGCGGAATTAAGTTTACCAGCAGAAAAGATTAACACAAAATTGAACGAATAATAAAAGAGTTGTCAAACATAAAACGGACAACTCTTTTCCTTTTTTATAAAACAAGCACCAACATTTATAAAACCCCTTCCGAAGTTTATAAAACTAATATAGGAGCCTGTAAAATTAGCACCAATCTTCACAAAACTATCGCCGAAGCTTATAAAACAAGCGACAACAAGCATAAAACTCCTATCGGAGTTCATAAAACTATAGACGGAGTTTGTAAAACTCATATAGTTTTTTATAAAACTCGCACCGGAGTTTATAAATCTTCCATCCTACTTTACAATTCTTACGAAGAAGTTCATAAAACAAATAAGAATACCCACACCACAGGAAAAAGCACATTTGCAGTCCGCTCCACCAGCCGCAAAACCAAAGACTACAAAAGAGCTTTTCCTTTCCCTCTTTTTCCCTCCGCCAAAAAAGAATAAATTTCCCACACCTACTCCTGCATATTTCCAAACTGAATCCATAAGAAGCACTGCATATAACATGGTATTTGCAAAAGACGGGGTTAAACACAAGGTTGGAAGTTCAGTTGTATTTCGTCGCAAAAAAACTTTTCGTTCCACATATTTTTAGTAATTTAGTTCCACGAAAAAGTTTTTTGCTAATTGTCGGTAATAACTGAAAGTTTAGTCATTTTTAGCCCGTCCTTCGCAAATACCTTTTCCGTTATCTGCAATGCTGCAAAAAAAACCGCGAATGAAATCAAGTATAAATTGGAAATTTATTCAAAAAAACTCTGATGAAATTTTATTAGATGGGATTTTTAATCTCACTAAACAACCATCATTAAAATTTTCTGAAATTAGAAATTCTAATGCAGGAAATTACTTAATTTCAAATAATAAAACTAACTTTTACATTGGCGAAGGAAAAAATCTTGATAAAAGATTGAAACAGCAATCGAAACCAAATACTTCTACTTTTTACAAAAACTATCAAAAATTATTTGTACAAAACTCTCTAAATATTGCGGATTTTCTTGTTCAAACTATTAATACAAACATTGGACGAAAAGAAATAGAAGAATTTGGAATTGTAAATTTGAAAACATCACTTAATAAATTTCAACTCAAGAAAAGAAGTGAATTCAAAATTCAAAAAAATGGGTTGTGGAATGATGTTCAAGATAATTTCGAGCAAATTATTAATGAAGCAGAAAAGGATATTTTAAAAAATAGATTTTCATTATGGTATGATTGTGACGTAAAAGTCGTGTCAGGCTTATATATTGTAAAAAATAAAAAGGAAGAAATAATATATATTGGCGAAAGTTCAAATATTAAAGAAAGGTATTTAACCCATAGTTCAAAAACTTATTTTTCAGCATTACGTAGACATATAGGAACGGAATTATTCAATTTCGAACTTATTGAAACAAGTGGTAGAAAAAGATTATTTACTGAAAAACAAGATTTGGATGTAACCAAATTTTTAAAAAACTGTAACGCTTTATTCTTTCCAATATATTTGGGTAGATACGAAATTGAAGAATTTTTAATACGAAAATATAAACCTTTATTAAACAGAAAAGACAATAAACAAGAATAAAAAGCACTGCAGATAACATTGTATTGGCGAAAAACGGGGTGAATTCTATCTTTGAGAACTATTTTAGCAATATCCGCAAAAAACTTTTCTACTCTCCTATTTTTTATTAATTTAGTCGGTAGAAAAAGTTTTTGCTCAGGTTCGGTTTTCCTTTGAGATTGTGTGCAAAGTAGCCCGTTCTTCGCCAATACTTTTTCCGTTATGCGTCACTCTATGAAACACCCAGCGTAAATGAACTATCAGACATATAAGCCACATAGAGACTTAGAATCTTTAGTCAAATTTTATTGGACTTTGGAAATACCATTTGACCCAAAGAACGCAAAACAAATGGTTGTGCCAGACGGCTGTATTGAAATGACATTTAATTTGGGCGACAAGATTAAGAGATTTATTTCTGAAACCGACTTTATTCTTAATCCAAACGCAATGGTAATGGGACAAAGGACAAAGTCATATTATATTTTGCCTGTTGGAAATGTTGATACGATTGCAATCTGTTTTTATCCTTATGGCTTTGCAAATTTTGTAAATACGTCACTCGAAAAATTAGTTGACAAAGAAACGCCTATTACTGAACTTTTCGGACCAGATATAGCCAATAAGTTAGAACAACAAATAGCTAATGCAACAAACACCGAACAAAGAATTGAGATAATTGAAAACTTTCTAATAAATAAACTCAATGAAGAAAACACAATAAGCAATATTGTAAAATCAACTGTTGATACTCTTCTCAAAACAAATGGAAGCACTTCTATAAATGTTATTTTGAAAGACGACCTTTCTAAAAGACGCCAATTGGAAAGACATTTTAAAAAGCAAATTGGCATAAGCCCAAAGCAATTAGGTAAAGTAATTCGACTTCAAGCTATTCTACAAAAATTGCTCAACCAAAAATCAGAAACTCTTACAGATATTGCTTATGAAAATGAATATTTCGACCAAAATCACTTCATAAAAGACTTCAAGGAGCTTGTTGGAATAACACCCAAACAATTTTCTGAAAATGAAAATATGGCTCTATCTAATCTTTTTTACAAGAAAAATTGATGTGTCGCATTTTTACTATTTCGTAAGGAATGACCAAACTACATTTGCCTAAATTTTAAATAATAGGCAATGACAGTAAAAAATTTCTTTTTCTTGACAATTCTTGCAGGACTTTTTCTGTCCTCTTGCAGCAACCAAACCCAAACGAAATCAGAAACAACGACAAATGACACAACAACAAATTTAAAAGTAAAAAATATGAACAGTTACATTTCAATGTTTGAAATTCCTGCAACGGATATTTCAAGAGCAGTAACTTTTTACCAAATAATTTTGGATATCAAAATTGAAAAAATGGATGTAGAAGGCATAAAAATGGGAATACTACCTTATGAAAATCAAACAGTAACAGGTGTGATAATCCAAGCGGACGGATATAAGCCTTCTGCTGACGGTGTAACCATTTACTTAAACGGTGGCGACAATCTTCAAGTTATTCTTGACAAGGTTGAAAAGAATGGAGGTAAAATTATTGCACCGAAAACTGCTCATGCAGACGGAAGTGGTTTCTTTGCAATTTTCATTGACTCGGAAGGAAATAAAATGGCACTTAATTCACCAAACTAACAGACAGACAGAAGAGCGAACGCATAACAAGGTATTGGCAAAAGCAGGGCTGAAGTGCAAACTTCGGCTTTTGTGCTTCTATGAAACTTTTGTATTAAATTTGAGCTGACGTTTTTCAAATGCCCTGCCTTCGCCAATACCCAAACCGTTAGGCGACATTTTACAAAAATTCTGCATTAAAATCAAAATTTGAAATATTTTACTTATCTTTGACGTTAGCAACGTTAAAAGTATGATTGTAAAT
>NZ_JADQBD010000190.1:0-629 GCF_017808115.1 Chryseobacterium sp. RR2-3-20
TGTAATCTTCCCATAAAACTGGATCATTTAAAATTATAGTTTTTAAATTTGGAAGAGAATGAAACAGAGTAAATTTACAGTAGTTCAGATCATCAAGATTTTATCTGAACAAAACGCAGGGAAATCCGTTAATGATATTTGCCGTGAGCATGGGATTAGCCAGGGAACTTATTATAATTGGAAAAGCAAATATGGTGGTATGGAAGCCCATCAGTTAGCCCAGCTCAAAGAGCTGGAAAAGCAACTTTCACAGTACAAAAAGATTGTGGCAGAGCTTACTTTGGAAAATGTAGTTTTAAAGGATGTCATAGAAAAAAAGCTTTGACGCCTTGCGAAAAGCGAGATCTGGTAATGTATTCAAAAGAAGCTCATCATATGAGTTCTCGCAGGGCGTGTCAGGTTTTCAGTCTACAAACTTCTGTTTTTTATTACAGGAAAAGATGTAAAAGTAAAGATGATGAGATCCGCGCACAATTGGTTTTGCTTGCAGAAGAGCACGAGACTTGGGGATTTTGGACGATGCACCACCGGTTGCGGAACTTAGGATTCAGGTGGAACCATAAACGTGTTTACAGAATTTATACTTCGATGAAACTTAATCTAAGAAACAAACGCAAGAAACGTCTTCC
>NZ_JADQBD010000191.1:0-625 GCF_017808115.1 Chryseobacterium sp. RR2-3-20
ATTCTTCGAGCGTTAAAAAAATTCTTCTGTTCGAAGCGTGTTCAATAAGAGAATCGAAGCTTAAAATTTGTTTTCACGCGAGTTTAGAATTTTTAGCGAGTAGAAACAAATTTTAGCCGGAGTTTCCAGGTCTTGAACTTTTGATTCTTTTGTTTCAAGACAAAAGAATAATAAAAAAAACCAATAGTAAAAGAAAACCAATATTTGTACAATAACAAATCGAAAAAAAATGACATAGGAAATGGAGGCGTAAAGAAAATTAAAATTTAATCCGTTAAAAAATTCCCATTGTTCGAAGCGCGACCCAAATTATGAATGAAGATAAGCTTTTGTATTCGCACAAGTTTTGGGAATTTTAGGATTCAATTTGAATTTTTAGCCGAAGTTTCCAGGTCTTGAACTTTTGATTCTTTTGTTTCAAGACAAAAGAATAATAAAAAAAACCAATAGTAAAAGAAAACCAATATTTGTACAATAACAAATCGAAAAAAAAGTGACATAGGAAATGAAGGCGTAAAGAAAATTGATTCTTCGAGCGTTAAAAAAATTCTTCTGTTCGAAGCGTGTTCAATAAGAGAATCGAAGCTTAAAATTTGTTTTCACGCGAGTTTAGAATTTTTAGCGA
>NZ_JADQBD010000192.1:0-615 GCF_017808115.1 Chryseobacterium sp. RR2-3-20
AACTACTTTCTTAAACAGAACTTCTACGCCAATAATTATTTATGAAAAAGACTGTTATTTTCATTATCTACATACAGTTTACCAAAAGTAATGTCCCTTCTTCTATTTCGAAATTACTCTACGAAATTCCTGTGCATTTAGTACCAAGCATGTGGTACTAAATTAAGTAACTTATTTATTATCAATTATCGGCTAAATAAATGTGGTTTGTTAAGGATTCTAAAAAGCCGAAATCTCTTAGTCTTTATCTCTTTCCAATGTAGTCAAAATAAATATTTGTTATATCAAGCCATACTCAAATACAATACGTATAAGTTGAAATCTGTTTAGTACACTAATTTTAAAAATCCGTATTTATTATGTGTTGCGTAAATACTAATGTACTGCAACTAAATTACAAAAAAATAACATTTAATGAACATTGATGTTAATATTTATGGAGAAAATTTTTGAATTTATAGCAATATTCAATTAATAATTGTGGAATTAATAACAATTGTTAGCAATAACGATTTATAAATAACAATTACAACAATTAATAACAATAACACTAGTACGTATAATAAAATTAGACACTTTGTTCAAAATGTACGTAAACCGCACGTATATACGTAC
>NZ_JADQBD010000193.1:0-569 GCF_017808115.1 Chryseobacterium sp. RR2-3-20
CAATACTGTCCTAAATAAAAATTATTAAAAATAGAAACAGCCTAAATACCTATTTTACATTTAGCTTTACATTTAATTTCAAAAAAGAACCCCTTGATAATAGTTTTTGGGGGTTTCAGGCGGTTGCTCAAATGGTTTGTCGAGCCAAAATTGAAGATTAATTTTAACAAAAATATTCAATCGGATAAAAGCTACCAGATTTGATAATTGCCAATTATATTTAGCGATGGATTTCAGGTATTTCAGAATGAGAATAGTGATAAGTGCCGTCCAGATTTGGATTTTCACTGCATTTTCAGAAGTTCCAATGAAGGTTTTGATGTGAAGCAACTGCTTGATATCTCTAAAAAAGATCTCAATTTGCCATCTTTGCTTGTATAATTCTGCTATGGTAGAAGCAGCCCAAGAGAAATTATTGGAAATCATTTCAATGGTTTGCTTGTTTTCATTATCCCAAATAGCCACTCTTCTTCAATACTGTCCTAAATAAAAATTATTAAAAATAGAAACAGCCTAAATACCTATTTTACATTTAGCTTTACATTTAATTTCAAAAAAGAACCCCTTGA
>NZ_JADQBD010000194.1:0-568 GCF_017808115.1 Chryseobacterium sp. RR2-3-20
TTGTAATTTAACAATCTGAAAAAGCAATTTGCTTCGTTCGGTCGAAATTGAACTTTTTGTCCAATTTAGCCCGCCCTTCGCAAATACTTTTTCCGTTATGTGCAATTTATCAAAACTGTGGATAAAACAGAGCTTAAAAGAAGATATGATAGAGATTTTTCTGAATTAAGAAAGATTATCAACTCTTGGAATTTAATTCCCGGAAGTCAAAATGATGAATTTGACCATTTAAATAATAAAATTTTAAGTCAACTTTATAAAGATCCCAAAAGAGATGAAATTTTAAGGGTTTTAGTAAATGATTTAGTGGAATATTATGGGTTATATTGTGACGAGTTTAATGGAGAAGAATTTGCAGACGAAATAATACAGAGAGGAGTAATAAAAATTATACATTGAAATGCCTGAAAAACTCAATCTTATTCTAATATTAGCAGCCTTCATAATTTTGATGGGTTTGAGTTTCTTTTGTAATCTTCCCATAAAACTGGATCATTTAAAATTATAGTTTTTAAATTTGGAAGAGAATGAAACAGAGTAAATTTACAGTAGTTCAGATCATCAAGAT
>NZ_JADQBD010000195.1:0-565 GCF_017808115.1 Chryseobacterium sp. RR2-3-20
AAGGGGTTCTTTTTTGAAATTAAATGTAAAGCTAAATGTAAAATAGGTATTTAGGCTGTTTCTATTTTTAATAATTTTTATTTAGGACAGTATTGATTTCATTTTGCTTAATAATTATTGCAGGTGAAATGATTGGAATTCCTTTAATTTTCTGGTTAATAATTTCAGCATTTTATATTGGAAATATTGACCAAATTTTTGCAATTTTAGCATTGATTGGAATTATTTTAAATTTCACAAAATGGAAAAATAGAATTTCAATAACTATCTTAAGCTTTGTATTTATGTTATCACCCATAATTTCAAGAATGGTTCAAGTTCCAATCAAAATGTTTGATTATTTGTCTTTTGAAATTCCGATAATAATATTTATAATTACTTATTTGACTTTTATAATTCTAAACGCAAAACAAAAAAACTACGGCTAACATTGTATTTGCAAAAGGCGGGGTTGAATATATAATAGAAAAACGCGATGCATTTAGTCGCAACTTGCTTTTCATATTGTATTTTTTTGTAATTTAACAATCTGAAAAAGCAATTTGCTTCGTTCGGTCGAAATTGA
>NZ_JADQBD010000196.1:0-556 GCF_017808115.1 Chryseobacterium sp. RR2-3-20
TACCTTTCTTCCAATACCAATATGTCTTGGTTTAAATTTGAAAGTTTTGGCGAAAAATAATGTATTTCGAAAATTCATAAAATCATCTCGAAGGCTGTGGGAAATACTGTAATTTCTCTGCAATAGAATAGTAGGTTCTGAAAATAACTGTCAATGTAAGTCATTATCGCCATTAGTAACAATTTGATTATTTTGCTGATAAATTTTGCTTAAAAGGGTGGTGTAAAGTCAAAATGAGTAATTGTTCTCAACAGGAATTGGTGGATATAGTGTATACTATTGGAGATAGCTTTGGAAATTGTTTGTTAGTATCGAGCTGTTATTTACAATATCCCAACAGGAGGTATCCAGATGCAAGAGCATTTGCTAATTTGAAAGAAAGGTTTGATCGAACAGGAAGTGTGGCTTATGAGAAAGTAACCAGACGTAAAACTATTTTGGACGAGGAGAATCAATTAGCTATGTTTAGCAGTGCAAGAAAACCCTGAAACAAGTGTTAGGGAAATAAGTAAAAATTTAGACATTTGCAAATCATCTGTTTGTAAGTGTTTAAAAC
>NZ_JADQBD010000197.1:0-553 GCF_017808115.1 Chryseobacterium sp. RR2-3-20
GTCATTTTTGCTAGTCACTTTGTTGTTTATTTTGTTTGCTGATTTGATTCCCAAGCGCATTGGCATGATTAACCCAGAACGCGTGGCGTTAGCGGTGATTGAGCCTGTCTTGTTGTCAATCAAAGTATTTAAGCCGCTGGCATGGATTATCAACGGGCTGGCAAATCTGATTTTTAGAATTTTCAAAATCAACATGGTAAGAGAAGAAAATATCACCTTTGATGATGTTTCTGCCGTGGTGGATGCAGGAGCGCAAGCGGGGGTATTGCTCAAGCAAGAACATCACTTTATCGAAAACGTTTTTGAGCTTGAAGAACGTAATGTGCCCTCTAGCATGACCACCCGTGAGGATGTGGTGTATTTCACCCTTGGCGAGTCTGAGCAAAGTATCCGCCAAAAAATCGCCAATTACCCGTATTCAAAATTTTTGGTATGTAAAGACCATATTGATGAAGTGATTGGCTATGTCGATACCAAAGATATTTTGGTAAAACTTCTTAGTAACCAGTCGCAAATTTTGCTCAATGAAACTACGATTCGTAATGTATTAATC
>NZ_JADQBD010000198.1:0-553 GCF_017808115.1 Chryseobacterium sp. RR2-3-20
GTTTGTAGAGGTAAATTATCAAGTGCTTCTTCGAATTCGTTTTGCAAAAATTGGAGATATGAATGGCCAGTTAAGCGGTAATTTAAAAAAATGGACCAATTAACTTATCTCCTAAAATACCACACCAAATATTTATCGAAAATCGAAACATGATTCGAAGAACAACGCTATGTATCGATCATGAAGGGGGCCATTTTGAGCAATTTTTAACATAGACGTTTATAGGTAATTACTAATTAGTTTAAGAATTCTACTTAATTTTGATATTGTGTTATTGTTGAAATCAGTTTAATCCAAAATAAAAAATAAGTAATAGTAATAAACAGATTGTTCATTATTCCAAACTGTGATTTTGTATTTAAAAATGTAGTAAAATTAGCGTCTGAATGGGGTGGTAATTTTACCAGGTTTTAAATCGTAAAATTACCACCCCATTCAGACGCTAATTTTACTTAGTTATTCGGATTTTTACGAATTGTCTTATATTAATTTGTTACAGTGACATTTCCATTTAAGGCAAGTCAAATAATAATACTGGTTAATTATTTTCTTT
>NZ_JADQBD010000199.1:0-550 GCF_017808115.1 Chryseobacterium sp. RR2-3-20
AAAACGCTTTTCTGTCCTTCCAAACCACGTATTTACAAGCATTTCTTATCTGGTGGACTACGCAGATTTGGGTTTGGGATTCAGGGAAAACGGAGCGGATGGTCTGGGTAAATCCATTTAAATTATCGGTAGCGGTAATCAAAATATCTTCAACACCACGAGCTTTTAAATCGGTTAAAACACTCATCCAAAAGCTGGAACTTTCGTTCTTTCCAAGCCACATTCCCAAAACTTCTTTTCTTCCTTCACGGTTCAAGCCTACGGCTAAATAAATGGTTTTGTTAATGACTTTGGAGTTCTCTCGAACCTTGAAAACAATTCCGTCCATCCAAACAATCAGATACAATTCGTCTAAAGGTCGGTTTTGCCACGCAACGACTTCACTGGCAACAGCATTAGTTATTCGAGAAATTGTTGACGTAGAAACCTCAAAATCATACATATCCCTAATCTGTTCTTCAATATCTGAAACGCTCATTCCTTTAGCATAAAACGAGATAATGATATTCTCCAAACCATCGATGATATTGTGTCTTTTGGGAACTAAAGC